>JBEKBK010000164.1:0-15223 GCA_050015435.1 Bryobacteraceae bacterium | reverse complement strand
GACCTGGTGCCGTCGGCCGTCGCTTTCGATGACGCCCCACCCCGTACGCTCGGTTCCGCAATCTATGCCCAGGACGCGCACGCGGTTCCTTGGCCGTTTAGACCAAGGCCTCCAACTCCTTCTCGTCGATGTCGAAATTGGAGTAGACATTCTGCACGTCGTCGTGCTCTTCCAGGACCTCGCTGAGCCGGAGCATTCCGCTCGCATTTTTTCCTTCCAGGCGGATCAGGTTCTTCGGAACCATGGCGATTTCAGCGGAAACCGTCGGGATACCGGCTTTCTGAACAGCCGTCAGGACGGCCTCATGCGCCTCTGGAGGGGAAAGTATCTCCCAGTTTTCGCCATCGTTTCGAAGGTCTTCGCCACCGGCATCGAGCACCAGGTTCAACAGTTGATCCTCGGACGCCTTATCGCCCTCGATCACGATCTGGCTCTTACGCTCGAACATCCAGGAGACGCTACCCTCCTGCCCCAAATTCCCACCGTTCTTGGAGAATGCGTGCCGGATTTCGCTCACGGTTCGATTCTTGTTGTCGGTGGCCACTAACACCAGGACCGCCGCCCCGCCCGGACCATACCCTTCGTACATGATCTCGTCGATCTGGCCGCCCTCCAGTTCGCCGGTGCCGCGCATGATGGCGCGCTTGATGTTGTCGGCGGGCATGCTGACCGCTTTGGCCGCCAGAATGGCGGTACGCAGGCGGGGGTTCATATCAGGATCGCCCCCGCCTTTGGCGGCAATCATGATTTCCTTAATGCAGCGCGTGAATATTTTTCCACGCTTGGAATCAAGGGCGGCTTTCTTGTGCTTGATTGTCGCCCACTTGGAGTGACCAGACATACGAACCTCTTGCGGCTCAACTAGATTTTGGGGTATCAGAAACCCAACTTTCGAGCATAACAGATGATGCCGAGGGGTACCAGGGCCCGGCTTTCGATATAATTCCCGCAAGAGGCCACGATGGGATCCAGCTTCCGCAATGTCGGCGCGCTACTACTGGCGTTCTTAGAGGTTGCACTTGCTCAGACGCTTCCGCCGGTTCCAGCCGACCCGTTGGAGTTGGTCACCGGCGCCGCGCAGACTGTTCAGGATGCCCAGCAACGCGCTGAGGCCATCGCGCTGCTGAACAACGCCCGGGCCCTTTCCAATGTTCGCGCACAGCCTTATGACCTCAAGACATCCTTTTCCTCTTCTGGCGGACTTGCGTCGGACGGCAATTGGATGCTCGAAGATATCGCTCGCGGACGGCATTATCGATGGACGGCGCAAGGGCCGAATTATTCGGCGGTAAATCTCTACCCTGAGTCCGTGCAGGGCGTGTTGTACGGAAACCAATCCAGCGCAGCGACCCCGCTTCGCTTGATGCAGGTCCGAAACGCGATCTTTTTTGTGTATCCAATGATTGGTCCGTATGCCTCCGTGCGGACTGCAACCGGTCTTTTGAATGGCACGCCGCAGCATTGCGTGCTGGTCGTGTTCGGGGCCGGCGATCGAACCTTCACGGGAGCGCGAAACTGGCAGGAGTCCGAGCACTGCGTTGACGCGCAGACCGGCCTTCTGACCACATATTCCGCCGCGCCCGGCATGTACGTGCACTACGATTATTCCTCGGGCATTCGGTTCCACGACAAAATGATCCCAACGGGGTTCACCATCACACAGGCTGGACAGGCAGTGGTGGAAGCCAAAACGATGAGCGTGACCGATCCGCCCGATGCGAAAGATCCAGTTTTCAGCCCCGCGGGCCTCGCGGAGCTGGGGGTTGGGCGAGCAACGAATCCGCCCATGAATTTCCGTAGCAGGATTGGCGCTGGAGGGCGATGGTTTAGTCCAGCGGTAAATCCCACGTCGCTTCAAGTTGTGGTGCTTCACGGCAATGTCGCAGCCGACGGTCATTTAAGTGAAGTCGAGATCCTGGCGAGCAGCGATGCCTCGCTCAATCAGGACGTGCTCAGGCACGCAAAGGAATGGCGTCAGATGCGAGGCCCGGGCCAGCCCGGCGCCACGCTGCAATCCCAGGAAATGATTCTGACGTACGAGTACGCTACGTCGGGCCGGTAGTTTCCGCACATGGCTTTTCGGCTGCTCGGGTTGTTTCTCACAGTCGCTTTGGCCGGTGTATTCGGGCAGGTCGAGTTTCCAGGCCTGTTCGGAAAGATAACGTCACGCCCTAAGGCCGGTGATTCTGCCCCTGAAATCACCTTCACCAAGGTGCTGCATAACTCGGCCTCAACTCCGTGGGACTCGGCGAACCTCAACGGGCAGGTGACGGTTCTCCACTTCCTTCCGTACGTTTCGGGGAATCCGGATGCCGTGAACCGATGGAATGCTCTGATCGAACAATTCGCGGGCAAGCCGGTGCAGTTCGCGTGGATCACGGGCGAAAAGGAATCGACCCTGTTACCGTTTCTTCAAGAGCACCCGATTAAGGGCTGGTTGTTTCACGATCCGGAGGGAGCAACGGCCCGATCTTATGGGTTGAAATCCGGTGCAGCCTGTCATGATTGGGGCCGACCGCCGGATCATCGGCTACGGGCGAACCATCGCGGCAACGGCTGAAGTGGTCAACGCGGTACTCGAGGACCGCATAACGACCACGCCGCCGAAGAAGACTCGTGAAAGCCTCAGAGCGTTTTCCCAAGAGCGGACGGGTGCTGCTGTCGGCGGAGGCGCGTCCAATGCACCGCGAAGACGATCACCGGCCGGATTTCTCGCCTTCTTACACCGTGCATGTTTCTCCGGCGAAAGACGAACTGGGCGGCGGCGACTACTCGGGATCGGATTACTGGAGCCTGCAAGGCTACACCGTTAAGCGCTTGCTCGCTCAGAGGCTGGACGTGAATCCGATCCGCATCGACTTGCCGGCTTCGATCGACGCGCGCACGCGTTACGACTTCTCAATTGTGCTGCCAACGCCCGGGGACAAGGACAGCCAACGCAAGCTGATCCGCCAGGGGGGCGAGGATCATTTTCATATAGCCGCGATACGCGAGAGCCGGTTGCGAGACGTCTACGTTGTGACCGCGTCTGACCGCAAGCCCCCGGCTTCCACCACCGATCCACTCGCCGGCGGAGGCTACACTTCCTCCATGGGCTGGAGCTTTACGGCCATCAACCTGGACGACCCGGATGGGCTTGAGGAAGACAGGCCGCATTCCATTGACGCAGTGACGGACATTGCGCTCGATGGCTCCACTGTGGACGAGTTCTGCCACATGATGGAGGGTGATCTGGATCGCCCCGTAGTAAATGAAACCAACCTTGAGGGTACGTTCGACTTCCACGTGAGGAAGCCGGAACTTTCCCCGCAGGAGTTGCCGAAGCACGATTTCGTCGAGCGTCTGCGCAATCAGTTGGGCTTGATAATCACGCCGGCGCAAAGGAGTGTAGAGACGATCGTGTACCACCTCCGCTAACGTCGGGCAGGTTAGCGTCAGACGGCAATTGGGAGGAGTCGAATACTGTGTCGACGCCCAGACGGGTCTGCTGACCGCGGAATCTCCCGTGCCCGGCCTTGCTTCCGCTCCATCGCGTTAGCCAAACCATGGCTGGCCGTGTATAAACGTGATTAAACGTAAATAACGACACCCTATTTTATTCACGTCCATGCACGGCTTACCATCGAATCACTTGCAGTAAGTTGTTATAGTCATCGGTCCAGAGCCGCAGCGCTGGGTGCGGAGGGATGGGCTCCGACACGTCCGCAATCTCCGGTAGGGTGAAAAAATCGCGGTTCTTGGTGATCAACACCCAACTCGCGGCCGAAATTAACTGCTTCTCGTCTTTATCGCTGTGAATCAGGACGGCCGGCTCGTCGAAGAACGACGCCAGCGTCTGCACCACCGGCGCCAGATCCAGATATTGATTCGAGACATGAATCGTCAGCACGCCCATCGGCTTGAGATGCTTGAAGTAGAGCTCAAAGGCCTCCTTGGTCAGAAGGTGGACCGGAATGGCGTCGCCCGAGAATGCGTCGACTACTAGGACGTCGAAACCCTGGGCGGGCTCGCGCTCAAGCGACAGGCGAGCGTCGCCCAGCGTTACGTGCACCCGCGCGGGGCTGTCGCGAAGATAGAAGAACTGGGAGTTCGCCAGCTCGATGACCTGCGGATTGATTTCGTAGAACTGAAAGTCGTCGCCCGGCTGGCCGTAGGCGCTGAGCGTACCAGCGCCCAATCCGATGATCCCCACGCGCTTGGGCCCCTTCACCGCGTACCGGAGGGTCAGCCCTGCGCCGGAGGAAGGGCCATAATAACTGGTCGGGGCCATGCGACGCGCGGGAGACATGAACTCGGCCCCATGTTCGATCGTGCCATGATAGAGCGTCCGTACGTCGCGGCCGGACATCGACGATTGAACCACTCGCAATCCGCCGTAGAAATTCCTCATCATCACCGTTGCGTCCTTGCGATAACCCCGGACTTCTGAGGTGAGAACCAGAGCCATCGCCACCGTGACAGCGATCCAAAGGATCCGCTGCGCCCATCCTCCGTTCCAGTTGAGATAAGCCGCCAGAATCGCGACCGCCAGCAGGGAAACCGGAAGCTCGTAAATGGCCGAGAAGACCAGTGGAGCGATCAGACCAACGAAGACGGCTCCGAGCGCGCCGCCCAGGGCGACCATTAAGTAGAAGGAAGTGAGATGCGTGCCCTGCGGCTTCAGCCGGCTGAGTTCGCCGTGGCAATACATGCAACACAGGAACAGCCCCACGGCGAAAACCGGCAAAGCAACCAGAATAGGGGTGCTCTCCTGGATATCGTAGATGGCGTAGCCCACCGAGGCGAGCGCCACCGCGAGAAGGCGCAGGAACAGTTCCCGGCGATACCAGCGCGTACTCTCAAAACACAAGATAAACGTGAGTAGATAAATCGCCAGCGGCAGGATCCATAACAGCGGCACCGGCGCGACGTTCTGGGTGAGTTGGTTGGTGGTCGAAAGCAGCAGCATGGAACCGCCCGCGGCGAGAGCGATCCAAATGGCCCGCTGTGCGAATCCGATTCGGGGCGCCGGCAGGGTTTCCGCCGCATTGGCGGGATCGCGACTAACCCAAGCGCTCCACGCGGCCAGAACCGCGAATCCGGCAAATCCGATCGACCAGACCACGTCTTGTGCACGAGTCGCCATCCGAGGCTCGATCCAAATTGGATACGCACAAAGCGCGAGCAGTGCTGCGACGTTCGAAAGTGCGAAGAGCCGGTAAGGCTGAGACTCCGGCCACCGGCGCGCGTACCAACTTTGCAGCAGGGGTCCGGTGGAGGAGAGCAATACATAGGGAAGTCCCAGTACGACCGTCAGAAGCCCCAGAATTCTCCAGGTTGGGTCTTCGCCGCTTGCGGGTGTCCACGCCGGGCCAGGAATCACCGGAAGAAACAGAATCGCGAGGGCCAGTAAGCCGATGTGAAGCCAGGCTTGGGTGCGCGCCCGCAGCCGCGCCGAAAGAAAGTGCGCATAAACGTACCCGATCAGCAACGCGACCTGAAAAAACACGAGGCAGGTGATCCAGACCGCGGACGATCCTCCAAACCAGGGCAGGATGAGCTTTGCGAAAATCGGTTGGATTAAGAACAGCAGGAAAGAGCTCAGGAAAATCGCGCAAGCGAAAAGAAACATGGAATCTTCCATGGTAGCCGCCCATGGTAAGTTGAGGAACATGTCGGTTAACGAGGAACTGCACGAGCAGGCCGAGCACGCCAGGGATCCGTTCGATAAAAATGTGGCCGTCTCCATGGCGATCATCGCCGCCGCGCTGGCGATTGTGACCGTTCTCGGCCAGATCTTCGCCAACGAAGAACTGCTGGCGCAACAGAAGGCATCGGATCAATGGGCGTACTATCAAGCCAAGTCGATTCGCCGCTACGAGTCCGATATCGCCAGGGACATCCTGGCCACGATCAACAGCGCTCCGGCCGCGGTGGAGAAGTACGCCGCCAATCAGCAACGCTATGAGAACGAAGAGAAAGAAGTCCAGGACGAAGCCAGGAAGTTGGAGCAGGAAAGCAGCTTACGAGGGCGGCAGGCGCTCCGGTTCCATACCGGCGAGGTCTTTTTGGAAATCGGAATCGTCCTGGCCTCCCTGGCGATACTTATGAAGAGTCGCACAGCATGGGTGGCCGCGATCGCCAGCGCCGGCTCCGGAATTATCATCGCCGCGACGTTTTTTGGGATCCACTAGTTCATACTTCGCGGATTCCGGCCGTTAAGTGGGGTGAAGCTGTCTGCCCATGAACCCAACCGACCGGAACCTCGCGATCTGGCGTGGCGCTTTCTCAGATATTCTTCCATCGGCTCGCGAAGCGATCCACGAGGCTGTCGAGTTGCAGGATCCTCCCGCCTTTACCGATTTCGTAGTGGGCTTGTACAGTCATGAAGAGTCCGGCGGAGCGAACCCCCGCTGGCCGGGTTCCAGCCTCGTGGTACGTGCCGTGACCACTCCCATTCTGTGCCCGCTGCCGGAAGCTCTTCAATTGGCGCGCGCCGCCTTACGGCTCGACAGCCAGCTCGACACCAAAATCGTCCGTCACCTCGGCACGCCTGCCAGAAATTGGCCCGAATCCGCTTCCGATGATGACATCCTGCACGTTCTGGAAGTGATTGACGCTATCTCGGACTGCCAACGGCTGATCCTCTTCCTGATGAAGTGGGTGAAGGCCCCCAATCCACGAGTGAAATCAAAAGCCGTGAAGTTGATTGCGCGCGCCTGCCGCAATCCCAGTTGGGCCAAAGTCATCCTATCCGACCCGGACCATCGGACTCGCGCCAATCTGATCGAGGGATTGGGGTTACAGACTGGCGCCCAAATCAAAGCAGTGCTCATCGAGGGCACGGCGGATTCGGACCCGCGGGTGGCGCTGAACGCATTATTGGCGCTGAGCCGGAACGGCGGTGTTAGAAGCTATCAAACCATCTGCAAACTGGCACACGATCGCCGCCCGGAATTCCGCCGGGCAGCGGAATGGGCCCTCCGGCAAATGGACGCCGGCGTGACGATGGAGCAGGAGGATACGGGGGCTAATCCTTCCACATCAGTTCCGCATCGGACCGCCTGACGTAATTGGCGTCAATCGCGGCCGGATCTTCGCCGCTATGCATCATCGCGATTTTCCCGATCGCCGCCGCTAATGCGCGCGGCGCTTCGACGATGGGAGCGTGCTCAACCCCATTCAAGAGATATCCCGAGGTAATGAACTCGATGTCATCCGCCGGTAGGGTCGCGAGCCACGCCGGAAATGGCAGGACTACCTCTGCGCAGACCTCGCGTAGATCCGCGTCGTAGACCGCGCCGAATACTTCTCCCCGCCGAGCATCGAGAACTGTCGCACGCAAAGGGCGAGTTCCAAACCACGCAAGGGCTTGCAGATTCGATATGGCGACCACCTTGCGACTCGTAGCCTCGGCCAAACCCTTCACGGCCGTAAGCCCGACACGAACGCCGGTGAACGACCCCGGTCCCGAGGCGGACGCAAACAGGTCGATAGCATCCAGGCCAACATGGTGCCGCGCCAACAACGCTTCGATTTCGAGGAATAAGACGTGGCCGAAGCCTTCGGCTGAGTGGAGCGAAACCTCCTCGATCACTTGGCCGTCTTCGAGCAGAGCCAGACTGCCGAATTCACCGGTGGTGTCGATCGCCAGAATGCGCCGGCTCACGGCTGGAGCCTGTAAACCTTGTCTAGAACGTACGCCTTTCCATTGGCGTTTAGCGCCGCGACGCGAAGGCTGAATACAGCCGGGAAATTGTGTACGATCGAGCGGGGAATCTGCAAAGTTCCCTCGGACCCCATGCCGATGATCCGGTAGCCTTCCCCGTCGACCACCACCTCGCCGGTCCACTCCACTAGCAAAGATCGGGTGGCGCGGGTCGGACGCTTGATCTTCAGGGAATAATAAGGCGGCGTGGAGACCGAGAGATCGTTCTGGTCCGGCGTCGAGACCTCGAAGGGCACCTTTTGTGGGGATTGTTCCACTTCCTGAACCGGCACCGGCCTCGATTCGAATTTATAGGACTTCAGCATGCCTTCTTTTGTGCCTTCGCGCGAAATGTGCAGAATCCAGTCGTGCGATTTGTCGGGAGGCTCTCCGGTGAAGTGCTCGCCGTTGTATCCCTTTTTTTCTTTGATCCGCTCGCCGGTCGCGGGATTGATCCAGGCCACGTCGTAGCCGTGTTTCTCCACCGTCACCTCAACCGGGCCGGGCTTTTCGACGTAGACGATGTATTCCACTCCTTCGAGCGCGATGGCGCGCCCCCCGTCCACGTCGAAGTAAGGCTCCAGTTCCCAGTAGCGATTTCCCGCCATGAAATCGAACCAGGCAGTCATGTATTCGCCCGAGCCCGAAGCCGGATATTGGCCGTTCATGGTCGCGTTCCAGAGATCGCTCCTCTTTTGGATGCCGGTGTTGACCGCCGGCGCCTGAAAGAGCTGATGCTCCACCGCGCCTATATTCGGGTCCGGCGTTCCATAGCTGATGAGCCCCATCCAATCGTCGCCCAGCAGAGGAGCGGATGTCGTCGCGGCGAGAGTGGTCCGCGGGTGATCGTGAGGATCGAACTTCTTGATCAGGGCTCCGACCTCTTTGAGAACGGCCCGCGCGTGAGCAGCGCTCTCAAAGGCGGGCACTCCCATCCAGGTGATGTTCATCGCCGCGAGGCGGCTGACCAGATCGGAGAGATACAGCTCCCGCTGTTGCGGATTCTCAGGAATGGAAGCGATGGCCAGGTCCGCAACCAGACCCTGGGCGTTGATGGCCCGCACCCGATCGGCGGCTTCGCGCAAGTCGGCTCCCTGGTCTAGCGTTACCCGGAGATGGGTGAATTTTTCCTTGGCGAACTGGCCCAGGGCCCGGTCAAAATCCGCGCGAGGCATGCTGAGGAAATGGTCCAGCCCAGTGGCCATCCATAGGTGCGGGCGGTTGTTCTCGGTGGCGAAGTGGTGCACGTTGGCGATGCGGACAAATCCCGGCGAGTCCGAAGCCGACGCGCTGACATGTCCGACCTTCCCGTCCAAGCGTGGGACGCTGCTGGTAATCCGATATTCCCAATCCCCTTCCTCGGTAGGCGAGAAGCGGATCACGCGCCGCCGGTCGCCGTCGCGAAACGCATACATAAGATAAGTGCGGTGGTGCGGGGAACGGAATTCGGCGCGCAGATCCACCGGCCCCGGATTTTCTCCAGACTCCAGATCGAACACCAGGTCGCAAGGGGAGTACGCAGGAGTTATCGGACAGGTCGGTTGAGCGAATAAGGGAGCCGCGGCAAACAGCGCCCACAGCAAGACGCGCATCTGCATCCCAATATATCGCGCCGGGAATTGTCTGGCGCGGAAAACGAGAGAAGTTCCCGCCTGAGGTTCGCACTTTGATTTCAAGAACCGTTGAGGAGATACTCGGATTGAAACCTTTTTTAATCACAATTTTCGCAGCCTGCGTGGCCCATGCCAGCATTATCGTAAGCGTGGATGGCCCACCTGCGCCGATTCTGTCAGGGACGGATGCCGGCGACTATCTTTACTCCTACACCGCTGAGCTTGCGGGAGACGAAAGTCTGGATCCGGCCGCAACCGGCGGCGCCAGCTGCCTCGGCGTAGGCGGCATCTTAGCGGAATGCGTTCCCTCGGGCACCTTCTTCACTATCTATGACACCGCGGGGTTGGTGGGCGTCGGGTCGGCTCCGGCCGATTGGATTGTGCTCGTCCAGCTTACAGGAATGACTCCGTCGAACATCTGCGGGAGCTGCATCGACGATCCGCTGATTCCTAACATCACGTTCTTATACACCGGACCCGTGGTTCACGCCGACGGAATCGATACGCCTATTCCGGGGTTCCAGATTATCTCGACCCTCGGCGGCATCACTGGGGGCGTCTTTAGCAGCCAGTCCACTTTGGACGTCGGCCCCTTATCGGGGGACACCGACCAAGTCTACGGTGGGGTTGGGGTTCCGGGGTTCGGGATCTCAACCGTGCAGGATTCGCCCGAGCCATCCACTCTATTGATGATCGGCGCCGGTCTGCTCGGAGTCGTTCGGCTCCGCCGTAGCCCGCGCTAGTTCGCAGCTCCGGCTCCGCTGGGCCGAGCGGTATCGGACCCTCGCCGGGGCTGAGGCTTGGGCAGAGGTTTCCTGGGCAGCGTCTCGTCCCGCGTGGCCGTATTGTAGACGACCGACGCTACGATCGCCGCCATCTGCATCAAGTCACCCGCCTGGATGCGATCGTAAACATCCATGTTGGAGTGGTGGGTGCGCGAGTTGTACTCGAGCGGCTCCTGAATAAATTGGAAGCCCGGGAGACCGACGGCGTCGAAGGACAAGTGATCGGTTCCACCAGTGTTCCGGATGCTGATCGTGCTGGCGCCGAGGTCGTGGAACGGGGCCAGCCAGGATTCAAAAATCGGCCGCATCATTTCGTTTCCCTGGAGGTACACGCCGCGAATCTTTCCGGACCCGTTGTCGACGTTGAAATACCCATCGAGTTTGGCGTGTTCCGCTCCGAGCTTCATCGTCTCCGGGTCGCCGAAATGTTCCTTAACGTAGGCCTTGGAGCCCAGCAGCCCTTCCTCTTCCCCGCCCCACAGCGCGAGCCGGACCGTACGATCCATCTTCAGATTCAACGTCTTCAGAATTCGCATCGTCTCGATCATCACCGCGCTTCCCGCTGCGTTATCGGTTGCGCCCGTCCCGCCCTGCCAGCTATCGAGGTGCGCACCTATCATCACGACCTGGTCCTTCTTGCTCCCGCCCTCGATTTCGCCGACCACGTTTACGGAATCCGTACGATCATCGAAGAATTTCGTCTGACTCTCCACCTCGACCTTGACGGGAATTTTATGGTCCAGCAGACGGACGATGCGGTTGTAATGCTCCGGCGTGAGTACGATCGTCGGCGGCGCGACCGGATCTTTCAATTCGCGCGAACCGGAGCTGCCTCCGAATACCGTGCCGCCTTCACTGCGGCCCTGACCGGATCGCACGACCACCAGAGGATGTTCGTCACTCAGGAATTGCTGGAGCCTGGTTTGAAACTGCCGGGCTGCCTCCGGCCCGCTGGGTTGACCGCCGGGTTGAGCCCCGGGACGAGCTGGACCCCGAAAGCCGAAAGTGGCGCCCGGGTCGGGTGCTCCGGCTACATCGGCGAGCTCGGCATCCGTATAACGACAACCTTGCGGAGCCATATTCATCTTCAATTCGACCGGCGCTCCAATGAGGACGATCTTCCCGTTCAGTTTGCCCTTCCACTTACCGAGATCCTCGTCGGTCGTTAGCTTCTCGACCAGCATCGGCTCGCCGGTCACCGATCCATTGGTCGATGAGGTCCACGCTTGCGGGTACCCGATGAGCGGCGCATATACGGGCTCGACGAGGTGCGCCGAAAAGCGCGTGAACGTCCAGCCCCGGCCGAAGGGGCCCCATTTTTCAGTTCGTGCCGGTATGCCCCATTCCTTGAGCTGTTTGACCACCCAATCCGCCGCGGCGAAATAGCCCGGCGAATTGGTCACGCGGGGTCCATTGGCGTCGGTCAGGTAGAACATCGTGTCCATGACCTTGGAGTTCTGGAAAGCTTCGCTTTTGATCTGGTGAATCGTCCCGAGATCGACGCGCTCTTCGGCGCGCGCCGGAATCAGAATCAATCCGGAGAGTGCGCACACAGCGAAAATTGACTTGAGCATTTCGGCCATCCCTCCTAATTCGGAGCGTCTACGTTCAGGTTAAGGTTACAGCGGATTTAAAATACTCCACCGTTTCGCGGAGGCCGTCTTCGAGGACAACCTTCGGCTCCCAGCCAAGGAGCCGCTTCGCTTTGGAAATATCCGGACGGCGGCGGCGTGGGTCGTCCGAGGGAAGCGGCTCGAAAGCGAGCTTGGATTCCGATCCCACTAATTTCGTGATGAGCCGGCCGAATTCAAGAATAGTCAGCTCCGTGGGATTCCCTAGATTCACAGGATAACGCTCTTCGGAAGCCGCCAGACGAACCAAGCCCTCGACCAGATCCGCGACGTAGCAGAAACTGCGCGTCTGGGAACCGTCGCCATAAACCGTAAGCGGTTTCCCGCGCAAAGCCTGATCCAGAAACGCCGGCACGACGCGCCCATCTTCGAGCGCCATCCGTGGACCGTAGGTGTTAAAGATTCGAGCGATGTTGGTGCGAACGCCATGCGTTCGGTAATAGGCCATGGTCAGCGCTTCAGCGTAGCGCTTGCTCTCGTCATAGCAGGAACGCACGCCTACCGGATTTACGTGACCCCAGTAGGTCTCCACCTGGGGATGCTCCAGCGGATCGCCGTAACATTCCGAAGTCGAGGTGAGCAGAAACCGCGCCTCGTCGCGGCGCGCGATCTCGAGCATGTTCTGAGTTCCCGCGGAGCCAACTTCGAGCGTCTCAATAGGGTGGGCCAGGTAGTCCCTCGGGCTGGCCAGAGACGCCAGGTGCCAGACCCCGTCGAACGATCCGTCGATCCCGCAGACCGGAACGGTTACGTCGCATTCAAGGAAATGAAATCTAGAATGACGTTCGAGCTGGGTAAGGTTCGCGCGCGATCCGGTGATCAGATTGTCCAAACCCGTGACGTCGTGACCGTCCTGAATCAAACGATCGCAAAGATGGGAGCCGATAAAACCAGCGGCACCCGAAATAAGATAACGCAAGAGTTAGCCCCCGTATCAACTATTAGAGCAATGATCGCATGCTACATTTCGATAATATGTCGCCGCCCTCCGTAACGGCAAGGTTTGTGTTCGCCGTGCTCCTGATCGCCTCGGTATACGGATTCTGGCGGCGTTTCGGCAAGGTGGTCGACAAGATCCGCCGGGCTAAACCAGATCCGGGGTTCCAGCTCCATCCGCTTGGCCGTCGCGTTGGGGATTTCATTTGGGAAGTGATGCTCCAGGCGAAGGTGATCCGCCAGCGTCCCTTGCCGGGTCTCGCCCATGCATTTGTGTTTTGGGGTTTCTGCGCATTCGCGCTGGTCACCGTAAACCACGTCGCCACTGGGTTCGGATTCCCTATTCTGTCCCGTGATAGTTGGTTTGGAGCGTTTTATTTTGACTTTGCAGCGGTGTTTGCGGTGGCCGTCGCCGTATCGATCGCGGGTCTGGCGGTTCGGCGGCTCATTGTGCGCCCGCGGTGGCTCGGCCAGGTCTCCTACGAGTCCGGCTTCATCGCGTTTCTGATTCTCACTTTGATGGTTACCTATTTGGCGACTTTCTGGATCCACGATACGAATCCGGGCGCCGAGCCTCTGTGGTGGGCCCACACCGCCGCGCTGCTGATTTTTCTTCCGCTGATTCCTCACACCAAACATCTGCACCTGGTGCTGAGTCCAGTAACGGTGTTCCTTTCACGCGGTGGATTCAGCAATATTCCTCCGCTCTCGGGCGACGAGGATTTCGGGCTCGACACCGGAAAGGACATCACCAAGATCGTCGCGCTGCAAGTCTTTTCCTGTGTCGAATGCGGACGCTGTACTGAGCATTGCCCTGCTTTCAACACCCACAAGATCCTGAATCCCAAAGAAATTGCGCTCGGTATGCGCTCGTATTTGAACGAGTTCGGGCCGGCCTCCGAAGAACCGGTCCTGGGGAAATATCTGTCTCAGGAAGCGGCGTTCCAATGTACGACCTGCGGTGCGTGCGAATTTCAATGCCCGGTCGGGATTGAGCACGTCCCGATCATCGTGGGACTCCGGCGCGGAGCCGTGAACACTGGCAAGTGGGAGGACGACTACGGTACCAAGCTCTTTCTCGCGCTCGAACGGAACGGAAACGCCCTGGGATTCAGCTCGTCCGAACGGGAGAAGTTCATTCAGAAACAGCAACTCCCGATCTTCGACGGCACTCAGGAATACTGCCTGTGGCTCGGCTGCATGGGCGCGTATGATCCTCAAGGGCGCGAAATCATTTCTTCGTTCGCGCGGGTGATGGAGCACTTGGGAACCAGTTTCGGCGTGCTGCGAAAAGAGAAATGCACCGGCGATCCAGCGCGCCGGCTCGGCAATGATCTGGTGTTCCAACAACTGGCCGAATCCAATCTGGAGACGCTGAAGCAGGGGAAAGTGCGGAAGATCGTCTCGATCTGCCCGCATTGCGTTCGCACTATCTCAACGGACTGGAAAGAGTTCGGCGAAGCCCCGCCGATTGAGCATCACAGCGAATTCATGGCGCGGCACCTTGAAAAATTGCCAAAGAGCGGCAGCGCACAAAAGATCGTGTATCACGATCCTTGCTATCTAGGCCGCTACCGGAACGTCTACGACGAGCCCCGATCCGTGATCGCGCTATCCGGGGAAGTGATCGATCCGCCGCGCGCACGGGAACGAAGCTTCTGCTGTGGCGCGGGTGGAGGGCTCGCGTTCTTAGGCGAGGAGAAAGGAGAGCGCGTGAGCCATACTCGCGCCAAGGAACTGGTGGCGACCGGAGCGGACGTGGTAGGAGCAGCGTGCCCGTTCTGCAATACGATGTTTCGCGACGCGCTGAGTGCCGTTTCACAAACGCCGCCGAAGCTGCTGGATATCGCTCAGATCGCGGCTGCGTCGCTACCTGCGCGGCCAACTACAAGCACATAGCTCGCCGCGAATGAACGCCGATAAACGCAGATTTAAAGGAGTTGACTTATTTGCGTTCATCAGCGTTCATCCGCGGCTGCAGCCAGCTATTCTAAGGACATGCGATTTTTCCTGCGCATGTTAGGCGTCCTCGCGGCGCTGTGCTTGTGCCTCGCTGGATTTGCGGCCGAGACCAGTGTCAGGCCCAGAAAGCCTCCGAGCCCCGAACAGCGTCAAACGCAGGCGCTGCTGAAAACGCTCAACTTGCGCGACCGTATCGCACAGCTTATTATCGGCGAGTGTTACGGCGAAGCCCCCAGCCGAAAGTCGACGGAGTATCGCAAATACCAGCATTGGGTCAGCGATTTGCATATCGGCGGCTTCATCGTCGTCAACCGCGTGCAGTACGGACTGGCGCGCAACGCCGAGCCTCACGCGATGGCGGTCTTCTTGAACCAGATGCAAAAGCTATCGAGGCTCCCGCTGATCGTGGGCGCGGATTTTGAGCGTGGAGCCTCCATGCGAGTCAGTTCGGGGACGCGCTTCCCTTACAACATGGCGTTCGCGGCCGCGCGGGATCTCGACGCAACTCGTTTTGAAGGTCAGGTCGCGGCGCGGGAGGCGCGCGCACTTGGTGTCCAGTGGGTGTTTGCGCCGGTCTCCGACGTCAATAATAATCCGGACAATCCGGTG
>JBEKBK010000163.1:0-15294 GCA_050015435.1 Bryobacteraceae bacterium | reverse complement strand
GGTCGGGTTCGAGCTGGAGCAGGTCCGCCAGTACATCCGCGAGCAGGAAGCCGCGGATGGTACCAGCGGCCAATTCTGAACTGTGAACGGAGGCGCGCCACGCGCGACGCCTAGATAAAGCCCCCGACCGCCTTTGAGGCGGCCCAACTCATCAAGCCACCCGCTTCGCGGGGGGTGTCTGACTCCCTCCAGGAAGCGACCGAATACGCGATTGACGCGATTCAGCTGGTGCTCGCAGAGTACATTCGCCGGAAGTCTGAGATCCCTCGACCCTCCAAATCAGTAGGCAAGGGTGCTCGAGTTATTGAGCTACCCTTGCTGACGCAAGCCAAGCTCTCGCTTTACACTGCTATGCGCGGTGCCGGAGTCCGCAAGGCCGATCTCGCCCGCCGTTTAGGAATCTCCAAGCCACAAGTCGAGAGACTGCTTGATTTAAGTCACGGGTCGAACCTGCATCAAGTCGAGCGTGCGTTTCGGGCGTTGAAAAAGCGATTGGAGCTTTCGGTCAAGGATGCGGCGTAGGATTTTGTCGGCGTAGAATTTCGCCCCTCGTCGCCCGAGTCTGATACTATCGTCCAGTAATGACGTCCAGGAATCCTTCCACGCTCGCTGAACTGCTCCACGCCGCGCCACTGGATCGAACGGCGGTGATTCTTCCGGAATCCGGAATCCGCGTCAGCTATGGCTCGCTACGCGAACAAGTAATGACCATGGCGGACGCGCTGGCAGCGTCCGGTATCGGGCCCGGCGATCGGGTTGCGACGGTGCTTGCCAACGGCCTGCCGACCATCGTGAGTTTCTTAGCCGCGTCGATCGCGGGGACTGCGGCTCCGCTCAATCCCGGCTACCGGCAGGATGAGTTTAGCTTCTTCATTGAAGATACGTCCGCGCGAATTCTCCTTTGCCCACCAGACGGTGCTCCCGACGCGCGCAAGGCAGCGGAAGGCAAGATTCCCGTCTATGCGCTCGTCATGGACGACAAGGGATTCGTCCGCATGGAAAATGGTGGGGCGGCCGGCAAGAGCGCGGGAACACCAGCCCCGGACGATATCGCGCTGGTTCTGCACACCAGCGGAAGCACTGGACGCCCGAAACGAGTTCCTATCCGGCACCGGAACATTACAGCATCGGCGAAGAACATCGTTGCGACTTACAATCTTTCGCCGGACGATGTGGCGTTGTGCGTCATGCCGCTGTTCCACGTTCACGGCTTGGTCGCGTCGACGCTCTCAACGCTGCTCTCGGGCGGCACTCTGGTTGTACCGTCGAAGTTCAATCCGCTTTCGTTTTGGAGGACCGTGCGCGATTGCGGCGTGACGTGGTATTCCGCGGTGCCCACGATCCATCATCTGCTTTTGTCCCGCGCCGGCAGCGAACGGCCCGCGGGTTCCGAAGGACTCCGATTTATTCGATCCTGCAGCGCAGCGCTTCCCCCGGAGATGATGGAAAGGATGGAGCAGAAGTTCGGGGCGCCGGTGCTGGAAGCATACGGCATGACCGAAGCGTCCCATCAAATGTGCTCCAATCCGCTCCCTCCTTCCGCGCATAAACCCGGGTCGGTCGGGCCGGGCACGGGCGTCAAAGTAAGCATCATGGATTCCCATGGCAACCATCTGCCCAGCGGTGAACGGGGCGAAGTGGTCATTCAGGGACCGAACGTCGTTTCGGGTTACGAAAACAATCCCGAGGCCAATGCTGCTTCGTTTACCAACGGCTGGTTCCGCACCGGCGACCAGGGCTTCCTCGATCCCGACGGTTACCTGATGCTCACCGGCCGGATCAAGGAACTGATCAACCGGGGTGGGGAAAAGATCGCTCCTCGCGAAATCGATGAGGTGTTGCTGGCTCATCCCGCGGTGACCGAGGCAGTCGCGTTCGGAGTTCCGCACGCCACCTGGGGAGAAGAAGTAGCGGCCGCAGTGGTGCTCAGCGAGCCGCAGCCGGAGTCCGTTATTCTGGCGTACTGCCGTGAGCGGCTGGCCGATTTCAAATGCCCCAAGAAGGTGTATATCGTGGAGACCATCCCGCGCACGGCAACCGGTAAGATCCAGCGAGGAGCCGTCGCCACGGCGCTTGCGGGGAAATAAGAATGAAATTTCTGATCGCCGGCGCAGGCGCGATCGGCGGCTACATTGGCGCGCGCCTGGCTAAGGCCGGCGTGGACGTCACGCTGTTCGCGCGCGGTCCTCACCTGTGCGCGATGCAGCAACACGGCGTGCGTGTGCTAAGCCCGGACGGCGATTTCGAAGTGCATCCGCGCATCATCGGTAATTTGGATGAGGCCGGAACTGTGGACGTCATCATTCTGGGCGTGAAGGCGCACGGCCTGACGCAGCTTGCCCCGCAGATCAAACCGCTGATCGGACCGAACACCACTGTGGTAAGCACTCAGAACGGAGTTCCGTGGTGGTATTTCACCGAATTCCGGCTGGAGCGCGTGGATCCCGGCGGAGTGATCGCGGACTCGATCGACCCGCGGAGCGTCGTCGCGTCGCTGGTGTATTTCGCCACCGACATCGTCGAGCCCGGCGTCATTCGCCACACCGAAGGAAATCGCATCTCGCTGGGAGAGCCGGACGGGTCGCGTTCAGACCGTTGCCGGCAGATCGCCGAAGTGCTGATCAGGTCCGGTCTGCGATGCCCCGTGACCGCCAGAATGCGGCATGAGATCTGGGTGAAAATTCTGGGGAACGTCGCGTTCAATCCGGTCAGCGCGCTCACGCGCGCGACTCTGGTCCAAATGGTCCAGGATCCGGATGTATCGGGGCTGGTTCGTGAGATCATGACCGAGGTCGAAGCAGTGGTCGCGCGTCTGGGGATGGAGCTTCCGATTTCGATCGACCAGAGGATGGCGGGAGCGGGAAAAATTGGCGAGCACAAAACGTCGATGCTGCAGGACCTGGAAGCGGGCCGCCCGATGGAAATCGAGACCATCATCGGCGCGGTGGTGGAACTGGGAGACCGGCTGGGCGTCCCCATGCCCCATACCCGCAGTGTGTATGCTTGTATCAAGCTTCTGGAGAAGAATTTGGCAGCGATAAGGAGCCCAAAGTGAACCGCTGGATTCGATTAGGTGCGGCTGTTGTCGCGATGATGATGATCGCGAATCTGCAATACGCGTGGACTCTGTTCGTGAAACCGCTTATAGCGGCGACACACTGGAAGCTAAGCGATGTCCAATGGGGATTCACGATCTTTATTGCGCTGGAAACGTGGGCCATGCCGTGCTCGGGATGGCTGATCGACCGGATAGGACCGCGCGCGTTTCTTTCCGTAGCCGGATTTTTGTGCGGTATAGGCTGGGCCAGCTTGGGACATGTCCACACGCTCACCGCGCTGTATCTGTTCTACGGGCTGGCCGGATTCGGCGCTGCGCTGGTGTACTGCGGCTCGATGGGAATCGCACTCAAGTGGTTCCCTGACAAGCGCGGGCTCGCAGCGGGCTTGATATCGGCCGGATTCGGTTCCGGATCGGCGTTGTTCATCCCGATCATTGCTCACCTGCTTAAAGTGGCGGACTACCAAACCGCTTTCCTTTACACCGGCATTGCCCAGGGTTTAGTCATCATCATCGCCGGGCAGCTCCTGCAGAATCCTGTTACTCCCCCGAAAGTTGCAATATCGACGCGGGTACAGGTACGGAGCCACGGCGTGGACTTCACCTCGCATGAGATGCTCAAAACCCCGCACTTCTATCTCATGTTCGCGATGGCCCTGGCGATGGGAATCGGCGGGCTGATGACCACGGCTCAGGTTGCTCCCATGGCGGGCACGTTCAAGATCAGCGCGGCTGCGCTCACCTTGGCGCTTACGCTGAATCCTCTGGCCAATGGTGGCTCCCGTTTATTTTGGGGCTGGATATCGGATATGGCGGGCCGCGAGCGGACGATGTTTGTTGCTTTCTTGCTGCAGGCCGTGTTCCTATTTAGCGTTGTAGCGATCGGACGAACTTCGGACACCTGGTTCATCGTCACGTTGTTTCTGGTGTACTTCACATGGGGCGAGGTTTACTCGCTGTTTCCTTCCACGTGCGCCGACTTCTTCGGAGCGCGCAACGCCAGTTCGAATTACAGTTTCCTGTACAGCGCGAAAGGCGCCGCGTCAATTGTGGGCGGCGGTCTCGCCGCGATGCTTTTTGAAAAAACCGGCTCATGGAACTATGGATTTTACGCCTGTGCAGGCCTGGCGCTGATTTGCGCCTTCGGAGCGCTGGTGATTCGTAAAATGCCCCTTCCGGTGAAACAGTCGATTCCGGTTGCGCAGCCGACAACAGTAGGAAGGTGATGTATGTCTACTCCTATTTCCACGCCCGAGCTTCGAATCACTGCATCGATCAGTGAAGGCCAGTCTTCGATTCTCACCCCGGAAGCTCTGCATTTCGTCGGACGCCTGGCCAAGGAATTTGAGCCTCGCCGACAGGAGTTACTCGGGCGAAGGAAGATCCGGCAACAGGAGATCGACGCCGGTCATTTTCCGGAATTCCTCACGTCGACGGCTAACGTCCGCATGCAGGAATGGACCGTAGCTCCGATTCCTAAAGATCTGCTCGACCGTCGCGTGGAGATTACCGGTCCGGTGGACCGGAAGATGGTGATTAATGCGCTGAACTCGGGCGCCAATGTCTACATGGCGGATTTCGAGGACTCGAACTCACCCACCTGGCAAAACAACGTCGACGGGCAGATGAATGTTCGCGACGCCGTCAACCGCACCATCGAATACACGAGTCCTGAAGGCAAAGCGTACCGGTTGAATGAGAAGGTCGCCACGCTCCTGGTCCGGCCCAGGGGTTGGCATCTGAGTGAGAAGCATGTGCTGCTTGGCGGCGTGCCGATCTCAGGGTCCCTTTTTGACTTCGGTTTATTCTTCTTTCACAACGCAGCACGCCTGCTCGAATCGGGCTCGGGACCCTACTTCTATTTACCGAAGCTGGAGAGCCACCTCGAAGCCCGGCTCTGGAACGACGTTTTCAATTTCGCGCAAGATGCCTTGCGGATTCCGCGAGGCTCAATTCGCGCGACCGTTCTGATCGAAACGATTCTGGGCTCGTTCGAAATGGACGAGATTCTATATGAGCTGCGCGATCACTCAGCGGGGCTCAACTGCGGCCGCTGGGATTACATTTTCAGCTTCATCAAAAAATTTCGGAATTTCCCAGAGTTTGTGTTGCCGAACCGGGCGCTGGTCACCATGGAACGGCACTTTCTCAAATCTTACGTCGATCTGCTGATCCAAACCTGCCACCGCCGCGGGATCCACGCGATGGGGGGTATGGCGGCGCAGGTCCCGATCAAGAACGATCCGGCGGCGAATGAGCAGGCGCTCGATAAGGTGCGGCAGGACAAGCTTCGGGAGGTGCGGGCTGGGCACGACGGCACGTGGGTGGCGCATCCTGGCCTGGTTCCCGTGGCCAAGGAAATCTTCGATGCGCACATGAAGGAACCGAACCAGATTTCGCGGAAACGCGACGATGTACAGGTGACTTCTAAAGACTTGTTGACTGTACCGGACGGCGAAATCACGGAAGCGGGATTGCGCTGGAACATCGATGTGGGCGTGCAGTACCTGGATGCCTGGCTGCGCGGGGTCGGCTGCGTGCCCATCTACAACCTGATGGAGGACGCCGCCACGGCGGAAATCTGCCGCGCGCAAGTCTGGCAGTGGGTGAAGCATGGCGCCAAGCTGAGCGACGGATCCACGGTTACAGCCGATCTCGTGAAGAAGGCGACCGATGATCAGGCGCGCACGAGTGGGGCAGGGAAGGCGTCGCAGATTTTCAAGGATATGATGACCAGCGCCGATTTCCCGGAATTCCTGACGCTGGTCGCGTACGACTACATCGATTAACATGGGCAAAACCGCTTGCTGACGCGCGCGGCTCAACAACGGTTTCCGAGCCGCGACCGTGAGGAAGCGGTCTGTGCCTGATTCCGGCATCCGCTGGGAACACGACGCGCTCGGGTCTGTCGCCGTGCCTGCCGACCGCCTGTGGGGCGCCCAAACCCAGCGGTCTCTCGAGAACTTCCCGATCGGTGTCGCGCGATTCCGCTGGGGACGTCCCGTTATCCGCGCGTTTGGCATCGTCAAGAAGTGCGCCGCGCTGGCCAACGGCGAACTGGATCAGCTTCCTGCGGAAAAAGTGGACCTGATCGTCCGCGCGGCGCAGGAAGTGATCGACGGCGCGTGGGATGGCGAATTTCCGTTGGTGGTGTTCCAGACCGGCTCCGGGACGCAATCCAACATGAATGCCAACGAGGTGATCGCCAATCGGGCGATGCAACTTAGCGGCGGCGCTGTGCATCCGAACGACGACGTGAACCGCAGCCAGTCCTCGAATGACGTGTTCCCGGCCGTGATGCATATCGCCACGGTGGAGCAGATCGAAGACGCGTTGATTCCGGCGGTCGGCCTGCTACGCGACACGCTCAAAGTCAAGTCGGAAAACTATGCGGATGTAGTCATGGTGGGACGTACACATCTTCAGGACGCGACGCCGATAACGCTGGGACAGATTATTTCCGGCTGGGTCGCGCAGCTCGATCGGGCGATCGCCGGAATCCGGAATACGCTCCCGGGACTGTATGAGCTGGCGCTAGGCGGTACAGCGGTCGGCACCGGCTTGAATGCGCATCCGCGCTTCGGTGAGGTCGCGGCGCGCCGGATCGCTCAAGAAACCGCGAAACCATTTATTTCCGCGCCGAATAAATTCGCTGCTCTTTCAGCACATGACGCGATGGTCAGCGCGAGCGGCGCGATCCGGACCCTGGCCGGTGCGTTGATGAAAATCGCCAACGACGTCCGCTGGCACGCTTCCGGGCCCCGCGCCGGACTCGGTGAGTTGCGTCTGCCCGAAAACGAGCCGGGGTCTTCGATCATGCCGGGAAAGATCAATCCGACGCAGTCAGAAGCGCTGACGCAAGTGGTGGTGCGGGTCTTTGGAAACGATCATACGGTCGCCTTTGCGGGTTCCCAGGGGAACTTCCAGCTCAACGTATTCAAGCCGGTGATCCTGCATGCCCTGCTCGAATCAATCGAACTGCTCTCTGACGCGTGCCGCTCGTTTGAAGAGCGTTGCGTGCGAGGCATGGAGCCGGACCGGCAACGCATACACGAAAATCTCGAACGTTCGTTGATGCTGGTGACCGCACTCAATCCGCACATCGGATACGAAAAGGCAGCACAAATCGCACTAACCGCGTATCGCGAAGGCACGAGTCTCCGGGAAGCGGCGCTCAAGCTTGGATTCTTGACTGCCGAACAGTTTGACCAATGGGTCAACCCGGAAGAGATGACCCATCCACTAACGGAACCGTAATATACTTCTAGGGAACTCGCGCAAAACGGAGCGCGGCGCGAAACGGTTCCTGATCCGTCTGGCGGGGCGCGCCGCACCCTTTGCGCTCTTGAGGAGCTCGCGCAAAACAAGGGAGAGAAGTATGCGATTGTTCTTGTTGCCAGCCCTGTTGCTGGGATTTTTGGGATCGGCGAACGCTCAACTCGCGCCTCCCAATGAGGCCGGCATGTCCATGGGGCACGTTCATCTGAACACCCGGGACGTAGAAGCTCAACGAAAATTCTGGACCGTAATGTTCGATGCGGTGCCGCTCAAACGCGCCGGGCTGGACGGCGTGAAGACGAACGGAATTCTCGTCCTGTTCACCAAGCAAGATCCCACCGCCGGAACAGTCGGAGGCGCAATCGATCATTTCGGATACAAGGTTCGCAGTTTGCCGGAATTCCTGAAGCGCGCGCACGCGAACGGGTATCCGATCCCGCGGGAATTCAAGGGATCGGAAGGATTTCCGAACGCTTACATCACGGCTCCGGATGACGTGAAGATCGAACTGCAGGAAGACACGACGCTCACCCAATGGGTGGTCTTCCAGCACCTGCACTACATCATCAAAGATCCAAAGGCCACTCAGGCATGGTATGTCAAGACATTCGGTTTTGACACAACCCAGCGGTCTACCCATGTGTCCGCAAACGTCCCAGGAGCCAACCTGAGTCTGGATCCGCTTCGCAATTCGCCGGAGCCGGCGGGGACCAAGGGGCGGGCCATGGACCATATCGGATTTGAGGTAAAAAATCTTGAAGCTTTCTGCGCCAAACTGGAGGCGAACGGCGTCAAGTTTGACGTCCGGTATCGGAAGATTCCGGGCGCAGGAATCGCCGACGCGTTCCTGACCGATCCTAACGGCGCATATATCGAGCTTACCGAAGGGTTAGATCGATACTAATCGTTTTTGACCGAGTCTTGTCGGCCCCACAATTGCTCGTCAGTAGCCGATGGCTACGACGCAAACTCGACAATTTGGCCTGCTCGAATACGACTCGAACGCGGTCCTCGAGTTTCCGGCCGGATTACCCGGTTTCGAAAATCAGATCCGGTTTCTACTGGTGGAGAAGCCCGCGCATGCTCCCATCATGTTCTTACAGAGCCTCCAGTCGCCGGATCTGTGCTTCCTGGCCGCGCCGATCAATCTGATCGATTCCGGATATGAATTGGCGATGACCGAGGAGGACCTGCGGCGGCTGAAACTCGATGACACGCGGCAGCCGGCGGCGGACGCCAACATCGTTTGTCTGGCGCTGCTTTCCGCGGCAGAAAATGGTCTACTGACCGCCAATTTATTGGCGCCGGTGGTGATCAACGTCGCCGCGCGGCTGGCCGTGCAGGCCGTGCGGATGGACTCGCGGTATTCGCACCAACACCCACTGCCAGCCCGCGAGGCGTCATGCTCGTAATCCGGCGGCGCACCGGGGAATCGGTGTTCATCGGGGATGACGTCGAGATCGAAGTTCTTGATTCCACTTCTTCCTACGTCAAGCTGGGCATCCGGGCGCCTAAGGATGTGTTAGTGCTGCGCCGGGAGATTCATTTGACCCAGCAGCAAAACCGGACCGCCTCGCAGGAAATTTCGGACGCGGCTTTGACCCGGCTATTGCATACCCTCCGGTAAATCTTCAAGAAGCTTTCTCTTGGGCCGATAAGGCCCACGTAAGAAAACCGGGAATGGATTCCCGGGTCCGAAAAATTCAAGGAGCGAATTTAATGTCTTCTTCAATCACCAGGAACATTACTTGTCTGCCGGAATCCCGTGAGGGTGACCGAATAAACAATTTGCCCATGGAAACCATTAAAAAAAGGATAAAACGAATGTCTCAAAGTCGATTCACAAACGTAGCCCTGGCGGCTATGGCGATGGCCATCTGCGGAGGAAGTCTGCAAGCGGCGATCGTAGCGAATTCATCTACCCTCACGCTGTACTGTGATACGGTTCTCGGCCCTACCCCCGCGACGGTCGGAATTAAACTCTCGGCGGCTGGTTCGGCTGTTAACGTAACGGTAACGGCCCCCACGCTTCCGGTTGTGCTGAGCAGCACGAGCCCTGCCTCGGTCGGTTCGATCAGCACTTACACGAACTTCACCTTCACCCTGGCTCCCGGTTGCAAAGGCGCAGTCAACGCCGGAACTCAAACCCTCACGTTCACTCCCGCGGGCGGTACGGCGATCACCGTGGCCGCAACCTTCAGCGTGACCACCAGTTCCGGTAGCGCCCTGGCGCCTTCTCCGAGCGCGGTCAACATCACTTGCAATCTGACCACGGGGACGTACGTCCCGGGGCCGTCGGTAGCCGTAAAAGTCACGTCACCGGCTTACAACGGTACACCCTTCACCGTGGATAACACGGTCAATGTGCTTCCGTCCTGGCTCTCGGTTACGTCTTTAGCAGGCGGGACCGCCACGGCGACACCGGTGAGCCTGACGGTAGTAGCCGCGACCGGATGCGGCGGATTAGGCGTGGGTACCACCAACTTTGTGGTTCATCTGTTAAATGCGCCCGCGGCGGACAAGCTTTTGCCGGTCACGATCCAGGTCGGCGGTACTACTCCGTTGACCCCGGCGTCCTCGTCGGTCAGTCTGTCGTACACCACGGGCACCACTCCGTCTAGTTCGGTAACCGACGCGATTTCAGCCACCGCTGCGTTCTTCACCGTGAACCCCGCTACGCTCCCGGTGTGGCTCAACGTGACCCCAACGTTTGGTTCCCCAGTCACCTCGACGCCTACGACCCTGACCTTCGCGGTGACCGCCGGAGCGAAAACGCTGACCCCCGGCGCCTACAGCGGAGCTGTTCATCTCCAGGTTTCGGGCGCCCTGGACACGGTGATAACCGTCAGCCTCGAGGTGACTAACCCGGGGGCTTCGCTGACGATTTCCGACGCGACCTACGTGAGTGCCATCGCGTACACGAAGAGCATTAACTGGACCCTCGGAACGACCCTCCCGTCGCTCCAGATCACACCAGTTTCGAGCGACGCGCCGATCGCGTTCGCCGTGACCACGACCGCCGGTACCTTGTCTCCTCAAGTGAGCGAGACCTCGGGCTTGGCTTATAGTTTCGGCAGCCCCATCACCGTGACGTTTTTACAATCGATCTTCGGCGCAGCGACGCCGGGCAGCGCTCTGAGCGGGACCGTGACCATCACCCCGCAGGGCGGCACAGGTATCGTGGTCACGCTCACGGTAAACGTCAAGTCTCCAGGCCCGGTGATCACTAGCCTCTTCCCGGCGAGCCTGCCCACCGCCACCAGCGGAAGTTTCGCCGTGGCTCTCAGCGGTACTGGATTCGTCGTCAGCGGCTCTCCGACGGTCGTCGGAATTGTCAGCGGCGGACTCATGGTTACGGATTCCAATGTCGTGGGAGTCGTTTCGAACTCCACCACCATCCAACTGACGATTACCGTGCCAACGAACCCGGACCCTTACCTGCCCTTCGGCGCGGGGGGTACGGTGACGCTCGGCGTCTGCAATCCCCTGGTCAGTACTTGTAGCACTCCCAACTCAACCATGACCTTCGTCATCGGTATCAATCCCGTCATCCAGGCGGTGGTCAGCGCCGCTTCGTTCACCCAGGCGACGGCGCCTGCCCTGACGCCCGTAGCGCCCTACGATATCCTCAGCATCTTCGGGACGGACTTTTGCATCTCCGGCGGCACGGGTTGCACGAGCGCGAACCTGTACGGAACGCTCAACACGACCACGCTTGGCTATCTGAGCGCCCTTAGTCCGGACCCGGCCGGCGCCACGCAACGCAACGTCACCGTGACGTTCCAGACCCACGGCAGAACTCCAGCCCCGATCGCGAATGCTCCGCTGCTGTTCGCCAACAACAACCAGATCAACCTGATCGTTCCGGATGAAGTCAAACCGTACATCGGGCAGACGGTCGACATTGTCGTGAACTTCGGTTACGGCACGACCATCAACCTGCTATCGAGTTCCCCCTACAGTGTGACCATTACGGCTACCGACCCAGGCGTCTTCTCCACCAGTGGCGACGGCCAAGGCCAAGCCGCGGCTCTATCGCTGAGCTATGCACTGGTCGGCAACACCAGCAGTAACACGGCGGGCCTCAGGAACAATGGGACCGACTCGGACATCATCCAGCTCTATGTCGCCGGCTTGGGTAAACCCGACAGCGACGGAACCTCGCAGGGGTATCCCACTCCTTTAACCTGCCAGACAGTGGAAGGCTACTGGGCGGCCGTCAACTTAGCGACATCGTCCACGCTGACTTCGAACGACGGGCTCGTAATCCAGACAGCCCTGGTGCCAACCGGCGATCTTCCGCCGTGCTTGAAATTCCTCTCGGCTGACCAACCTTCGGTTACCATCGGGGGCGTGCCGGCCACCGTGGATTACGCCGGCTGGGTGTTTGGTACGGTGGCCGTGCTGTACCAGATTAACGTTCAGCTCCCGCTCAGCACTGCGACCGGCTACACCGACGCGTCGGGCACCACCGGTGCGGTGACTCACGTCGCCCAGAATATGCCAGTGGTGGTTACAGCCAATGGGATGTCCAGCCAAACTTCTGGACTGAACCTGTGGGTCCAGCAGAAACTCCTGATGACTGTTACGGGGGCTCTGACCGGCGGCCATACGCCTACGGCATGGCCTGGTACGACGATCACGGCAACCGATGGGGCCCCATCCCCCACCATCACATACGCGCTTACCAGCGCTAACCTGCCCGGCGGCTTGACGTTTTCCACAAGCACCGGTGTCATTGGAGGAACCGCGAGCAGCTCGGGTACTACAGTGCTCGTCATTACCGCAACCGATTCAGTATCCGGTTGTACCGGAGTGGTGACCGTTACTTTGGTTATCAGCTAAGAGTCAGCTAAACAAGCTATTCCAAACTTAGCTCGGCGGCGGGAGCAACAAACTCCCGCCGCCTTTTTTCGTTCCACAAGATCAGTTATTCACGAACTGTCGTCTCCGGCCGATAAGGCCAACGTAAGAAAACCGGGAAAGGATTCCCGGGCCACAAAAATTCAAGGAGAAAATACCCAAACGTCAGCGTTGTGCGTAAGTTGCGGAAAACTAACGGGACACGTTGGACAGAAATGAACGAAAAGGACTGGAAAATGGGCTTATCGGTACAGACTGTACCGATTGCTAGGCTGCGTCGGTGGCCTCTTCGACGAATCCTGAAATCTCCGGGAACCTCTTACACAGCGCCTTGATGGCCCTAGATACTTTCGACTGATCGCACGGTAAGATGTTGGCAATCTCAGTCTGGTTAAGTCCATACCATAGCAGTTCCAGAACGCCCTTCTGAAACTCACCGAGTTGCGCGGTGTCGAGCGGAACTGGCGGGTCCGGTACGTGACACCGGCGCCGAGATCCATTCACTTTTTGATATCGACCCTGTTCCAATCCGGTCAGCCGATCATGTGCGCTCTCTCGGTCTTCGCCGGTCTTCAGCAAGAAGGACTGGCCAATATTGTACTGACGGTGCCTGTATTTGGCGGCACTGTCCTTGAGGCGGTCTAACATGCGAGTTTCGATGTGTATCTCGGAAAGTGGCCGTGCGTCTTCAAGCACTGCTAACCAGGCGTCCTGCTGAAGGTCCTTGAGGTCGATATCGACATTGCCCTGGTATCCCTTATCGATCGACTCTACCCTGATCATCCGAGCTACGCGCCTGGCGTATTTCTGAACCTCTGCGATTCCGCCTTCGTCCCAGGTCTTATTAAGGACCCTTGTCCGATCCGCGTCGTCACGGTCAGCTTTTACTTCCGCGCTGTTCTTTGCGGCGCGCGCGAGGACGTGTTGGCCCCTCGGGTGGCTGGGCGCTAGGATCGAAAAACGTGTGTCCTCTCGGACGGCAAGCACCTCATCTAAGTGGGCGGCCCTGGCCAACGGAAGGTGCTCAAGAACGTCCGGTCTCACCTGTGACGATGTATGATACCCAGCGTCTGGCGGAACGAACTTATTCCGATCACCGACGTAGGCGAACAGTTGACGAGGCGTCGCCGCGAGAAACTCTGACTTGGTCCATCGGGTCACCCAGCGGCAGAATTTCCACATGAAATCTACATTCAAAGTTTCAACGTGTCGGAACCCGTGGAGGGCCAGAAAGTAACGAATCCGGGATACGCGGCGCTCGCCCTCTTCTCTTTCCCGTGCGCGCAATTCTGACGGCGGGTCCAGCGCATCAACAAGGCGACGCACTGTCTGATTGCTAATGCTCTCCCGAGGGGATGGACCGTTAGCCAAGCCCTGAAAGAACCTGCGGGTCTCTTCGCTCAGGACCACATTTAACGCTGGTGCCTTTTCTGGCATTTGTCACCTTTATTGTACACGTACAACAAAATGGCTAAGCCTCCTTGCATAATTCCCGACTTTCCGGGGGGAAGTAGGAGCGAGGACAGATTTGATGGCAACGCCGACCACTGAAATGAATACACCTCCGGCGCCGACACTTCCACAATCGGCGCCGGTAACTATCAACATGGCGCCAGATCCTGGACCGCCAGAAACCTGGGCGCCGGAAAGAAATCCGACACCGGGGTCGGATTTAGTGTCTAAGGTCCAGATTCATGCCGATGCATTTGCCGACTGCAACGCACGGACCATCTATAAAATGGGGACGCTTTTTAATAAGGCGAAGCGTGATCTCGACCATGGCGAGTGGTATCAGTATCTCGATCACCCCAAGGTTAGCTGGAACCCGCGTAACGCTCAACGACTGATGCGGATCGCTTCGGCTCCGGATGGGCGCGAGCTTGCAGCCGTCGGGGTCCGGAAGGCAACGCGGCTCCTCGAATCCTTTGATACTCCGGAAGCGCGTCAATCGATAATGGCGACCCACGATGTCGGCAATATGACACTGACGCAGCTTGAGAAATTACTCTGCCCTCCGGAGCCGGGCGACCCATTCATTGAGGATAGTGGCTCCGCTGCTGCCGACGAGGAGGCAGAAACTTCCACCGAGGAGGCGCCCCCTCCGATGGCGATCATACCGACGCCAATCACAAAAGAGATCGAATCGGTTCCGGACTACCTTAATAAGGGGGCGGTGGAACAAGAACCAGCGGCAACCGAACCGGTTTCTGCACCGGATGGCGACTACGACGAGGATTGCGATGAGCAGGCCTTGAGAGATAAGCAGTATGATCCGGAGAAGATTATCTGGGCACTCACAGTCTTCGGGCTCACATTCGAGCATGCCTACGAATTAGCAAATGAGCTATGGAACGAAGACTTGTGGGAACAGGTCGGCATCAACCTTGCACTGGTCAGCCGTTCCGAAGCCATACCGGAGGAGTTCGCAAAAGGACTCCCTGCGCGCTATGCCGCGAACATCAAGCCGGCGTACGAACTACTACTGGAGCAGTGCGACATCCAAGATCGACTAGAGTGCCTGCTGATGGACGAAGAAGCGCGGATACAGCGGTGGCGCGCTGAAGTAGAAGCCCAGAAGAAAGAAGCTCGGAAGCAGAGACGCCAACAGGCAAAAGCCAATAAGGGCGCCAGGTAACAGGGCGCCCACACACACCACGAAGGAAATTTCACCTTATTTATGACGCAAGCAGTTTCAGAATTTCGTTTTACCAGCCAGCCACAAGTACGGGACGACGGCAACCCAGGCCGCATCATCGCCGGGTACGTGACCAAGTTCGGCACTGTAGCCGACGTGGGCGGCCTCTTCCTAGAGCAAGTCCAGGCCGGGGCGTTCAAGCGCGCGATATCCCAGCGGCAGGATGTACGGGCGCTGATTAATCACAACGCGAATCTGGTGATCGGGCGCACCAGTAACGGGAGCCTCGCCCTCCGGGAGGATCTCCACGGTCTCTGGTTCGAGTGCGACGTGGCGCGCACTTCGGAGGGCGACAACTTACTGGCGCTCGTGAGAAGGGGCGATGTCAACGAGTGCTCCTTCGGCTTCGTCGCGGTCAAGGAGAAGTGGAGCAAAGCTAAAGATTCGAGCGGACGTGTGC
>JBEKBK010000162.1:0-15448 GCA_050015435.1 Bryobacteraceae bacterium | reverse complement strand
TTTCAGAAAAGAGCGCCACACTCTTTCGACCCCCTTTGGCACAAGGCCTGCTCCTTCAGCAAGCTTATTGGAGCAAAGAGTGTCCTCTAGCTGAGCGCGAAGCGAAGACCGCATCCACCGTTCAAATGGCAAAACGAAACCTATCTTTGGATGGTTCCACACATATTCCGGAATCATTCCCTGCATGGTCTCCAGCAAAAACGGCTTCGGCCTAGAACCGGAAACCTTCCATGACCCTGGAAGCTGCAGCGCGAAACGAATCACCTCCTTATCGACGAACGGGACACGAACCTCCAGCGAGCTTGCCATGCTCATAAAGTCGGTGTCGCGAAGCAATAAGTCCGTCATGTACCCCCGCAGTTCCAGCCGGGATATATCGTTGACTACATCGGCGGAATTTGAATACTCCGAGTCGGGAACTTGGGAGCCGTTCCCCCTCGTGCCACGGCCATTCTGAAAAAGGTCGCTGACCTCATCAGAGCTGAAAAGACGCCGCGAGATATCGTACGCCGAGCGCGGTGTCCCGTCACTCTCCAGAAGGTCCCAAAACTTCTGTCGGGAAGGGTTGGTGCTAAAGCGTCTTCCATAATTCGCCAGACCTGCTCGAACGCTGCGTGGTACCTTTGCGGCTGCCTTTGCCAATCGGGCTCGTCGGAAGGATGGATAACCAGCGAACAGCTCGTCGGCTCCCAGCCCGGAGAGCGCGACCTTAATACCGGCTGAACGCACTGCCTTTGAAATAACGAACGTATTGACCCCGTCCATGGTCGGTAGATCCATCGCCGCGAGGGCGCTGGGCAATTGGGAAAAAAGGCTGGTTTCGGTGAGTTCCAGTTCGTGGTGCTCGGCGTCATAGAGTTGCGCGACTTTTCTGGCGTTAACGCGTTCGCTCAAATCTTCTTCTGGAAATACCACGGTAAAGGTTTTCGGAATGTTCCGGCCCATCCTGCGCATCAGCTGAAGAATCACAGCTGAATCAATCCCGCCCGACAAGAACAGTCCAACCGGAACGTCGCTTACCAAATGAGAATTAACCGACTGCTCCAGCAGGTGGAGCATGTGTGTCGAGTTCTCGTTGCGGTCACGCCCGGGAGTTCTCTCTGCGATCTGGAGCTCCGGCTCGTACCTAGAAACGTTCCACTTCATTTCCCCACGGCTGAGGTCGATAGTGAGAACATGGCCTGGCTGCAACATTTTGATCTCCGAGATCGCTGTTTCCGATCTGCCAAACCAGCCGCAGTCCAGAAAGTGGGAAACGGCGTTCGCATTAATGCGCCGCGGTACTTGACCGCTCGCCAGCAGCGCTTGAACCTCGCTAGCGAACAAAAGCTTTTCAGCAGAAGCGTAGTAGTACAGAGGTTTAATCCCAAACGGATCCCTTACAAGATGGATAACCCTGGAGTGCTTGTCCAGCAGGGCGAACGCAAACATCCCCCTGAAGATACGGAAGGCCTGTTCAGACCACCGATGGTAAGAGTGAAGGATTGCTTCTGTGTCGGTCGATGTGTGGAAGAGGCTTTTATCTGGATCAAGCAGTTTTCTTAGTTCTTTAAAGTTGTAGATCTCGCCGTTGAAGACCGTCCAGTAGCGACCCGATCCTTCGGTCATTGGTTGATGTCCGGCAGGAGATACATCAATGATTGCGAGACGGGTTTGACCAAACACAACCATATTGCGATCGAAGCTCCACGAATTAATGCCGCTATCATCTGGCCCCCGGTGACCTAGAGCGGACACCATCGATTCGACGATATGCTGAGCGCCGGACTCGCCAAAATTCCCGATTGCTCCCGTAATGCCGCACATGGCGAAACGTCTAGTGAAGTTCGTTCTTGATAGAGACAGACCTTGCCTGCCGCAGAAGCCGAACGGCTAACGCCGAACAGCGTCGACGTAAATCATCGATCCCCAATGGGACAGAAGGCTGACAGCAAGCCAGTCTGGGGTACTCTGCTCCAGGAGGGTTTTGAAGTCAGTCCTGGGGATTGGATACAGTTCCGCCTTGAGGCCGATAACAGAGAAGCGGACTTGCTTGAAGTCGTCCTCCAGTAGCGCTGTCAGCTCGCGCTTGGAAAAGGTCCGCGCAAAAAAGCCATCCGTGGCGTCCACGTAAATCTGGTCCAGGCGCTTGCGGAGCAGTCCACCGAGTAGGACGCCGCGAATCAGTCCACAATGTACCCAGTAAACGAGACTCGGCCGGTAATACACCATCATTCGCAGGCTCCCGCCCGGCTTGAGTACGCGTCCAATATTTTGCAGGATGTTCTCAGTGGAACAGCTGTGATGAATTGCCCCCCAGGTCCAAACCAAGTCAAATTCACGCGACTCTAAGGGGAGCACTTCCGCATCAATCCGGCGAACGTCATGCGGAAGTCTGCGCAACTCCAGCCTTCGCCGCGTGCTATCCACAGCGAAGTCTGTCTGATCGATCGCAGTCAAATGCGCGCCGCGCCGGGTCAGCAACTCCGCATGACTCCCCATACCACAGCCGATCTCGAGGGTACGCATCCCGCGAATCTCACTTTCAGGGATGAACCGGGAAAACGTCGCCGCACCCTTCGACTGCGCATAGTACGCGGACTGGAAAAACCGGCGGTCTATTTCGTCAAACCAAGGCTCAGCAAACCGCTCAATGGCAAGCGATTTCTCCCAATCGTAGGTCATCGGATTGGCTTCCCACCAATCGCGATTGGGATTTTCGTGGCAGGTCAGGAAGTCCGATTTTCCGATAGGCTTCATTAACTCAGGTCCGATCTTTGAACAGTTCGCCACCGAGCGGCCCAGCCCCACAAGTGAGCTCCGGCTGCCGCTACCCGGAGTCGTACCGGGGAGGTCACCTCGTGACCGCAGGACATTATGAATGACAGGTGCTCCGCGGTACGCTGGGCAAAAAGTCTGGGTGTGAATCCAGCTATGATCTCCTGACCACGCTTGCCTAGCGCCGGAAGATCCGCACTCCAAGTCGAGACTTTGGTCATGACGTCTGCCAAGCCGGGAACATCCTCGGGATCGAAGGTAAATCCGTTCTCGCCTTGCTTGATAAGGTCGGCTGCGCAGCCGCACCGATCAGAAACCAGGACCGGGACGCCCGAAGCCATCGCTTCATTGACCACGAGACCCCACGGTTCGCTGAGACTTGGCAACACAAAGCAGCTCGCGCGAGCATAGTAACCAGGTAATTCGTTCACTTGACGCAATCCGGCGAAGATCACACCGCGAATTCGCCGCCGCCCCACTTCAGCTCTTAATTGGGGTTCAAGGGGGCCAGTTCCCACCAGCACGAGTGACCATGCCTCTTTTCCGGCACGATGTTGATATTTCTCGTAAGCATGGATCAGACGGAACAGGTTTTTTTCAGCAATAAACCGACCAACGAAGAGAAAATAATTACGAATTCGCAGCCCCGCTCCTTTTGGTTGGTGAGGTGTAAGCCCCGAAGCGAAGTGATCATTTTCAACACAATTTCCGACGACACCTATTCTTGAGACTGGCATTCCGAGGTGTGCTAGGTATCGCTCATGCGGAGTGCCAGCCACAAGCGCTCCATCGAACATTGAAACGAACAGTCCCTTGAATCGCTCCCGTAACCAATCGCGGGGATGGTCAACGGCAGTGGACTCGCTCCACATCAGCAGTCTGCAGTTGGGTCTTGCAGCGCGATGTTCGACCATGACTCTGAGAGAGTGCGGCTCGGCATAACCGCTAGCGATGATTATATCCGGTCGGCATTTATTCAACGCCTGTCTCAGTGCCGCGGTTGTTCGCTCCAGCACATTATTCGATAGTACCGTTGAATCTAGCGTAAGCAGGTTGACGCCATCAGTCGCGCGGACCCAGCCGTGGTCGTCGCGGGCACAGCTCTCGATCACCGTGAGGTTCACTCCGGGAACCTCGCCGAGCGCTCTCATCCGGGCAAAGTGGTACGGACCCATTACAAACCAGTGCCAGGCTACGTTCAGGCCGGTAATCTTTCGGCCGCTCACCGTAGAACCACCTGCTGTCTCGGAAAGGGGTGCGGCTTCACCCACACCCAGAGGATTCGATCGAGCGTGTACCAACACACAAGGGGATAGCACATCAGAATAAGCTCAATCAGGCTGCGCAGGCCCAGGAATAAGGCCATAGCTCCGATTGCATAGAATGCGGACCCCGCAAGGCCACAATCCCGCTCGATCAGTTGGCTCCATGCCCTCGCCAGCCATCCAAGGAAGCAGCCTCCAAGGACTAATCCTATCCATCCGTAGCTCGCGTAGAGCTCTCCTGGGCTCGTAATCGAGATCGCCACTGTGTTAAAGCCGAGGTGCTCTGCCAGGTCGAACCCCGGACTAACAGGTTTATTTTCCCAGAAGGCGCGGGGCACCGGTCGCACTAGAATGTAGAACAAGTAACGAAACCCTACAAAGTTCACTTCTGAAGGTATAACCCGCAGGGTCTGTCCTAATGAGTAGAAGTTGTTATCCACGTGGACTCCGGAGACCTTGGTTTCTGCTTCGCCGTTAAAGAGAGAGCCGAAACCGTTGTCACGCACTTGGAGCATAATCTCAAGGCCAACGATGACCAGCAGAACTGTCGCGGCGACAGTTAGGTAATGCTTCGGTCGCAACTCGCGGCGCTTGACTAGCGCCCATGTTATCAGCGCGGATCCCAGGATCACAACAATCAAGCGCCGGCCGCCCGATTGAGAGATGAATGCAATGCACGTTAGCGAGCAAGCCATTGCGGTTAAGACTCTGAAGTTGGTCCATGAGCCTGTGCGTAAAGCAAGCAGAACAGTAAAGACCGGCACCAAATGTGCAAAATAGGTCAAAAAATCGCGGAACGCGTCCCAGCCGCCGAGCTGTCCTCGAGACCACGGGGCTGAAAACCGACCTGCAAATAGTCCGTCGATCATCGCGCTCGGTGAGAAGCTACTACCAGCCAAGAAATTGAGCATCGCGAGGAACCAGCAGGCTATAACGATCCGATATAGCAGTCGGGCCGAGTACGCCCTCCTGGACAGTTCCATCACTGACTTAGGCAGTCTAGGCGGGCGGAGCGAGCTACCAAACGCGATCGCGGTCGCGAAGGCCCCGGAAGCCAGGAACGCCACTTGAATCGTCTCTTTTTCTAAGTCGATTGTGTATCCCGGCTGGAGCAACTCCGTGTACAAGACGATGACCATTCCGATCAGCAGGACATGCTCCGCCATGAATATCCGCTCAAATCCGCCAGACAAGACGTCCAACACGACAGTGGCAAGTAGCGCCACGGTAAGAATCCATGCTGAAAGCATAAGGCTTCCCGGCACGGAAGCGTCCGAAGGCAAGAAGGCAATCGCCGCCGCCGTGCCGAGCGGAATGGTCGCCAGACCGCGATTTACCTCCCTGGCTCTTAGTTTCATAGTGGCGGGCAAGTAGTTGTCGTAACGGAGCAATGCATCCAAGCGAGGTAAAGCGCCAGCGTGCCTATGTAATGCGTAAAGCGCGTCGGTACATCGGCCACTGATTTTCCGGTAGGAAGTCCGCCGACCGACGGAGAGCGGCCGCGCTGAATTCACTCAATGCATCGCGTGTTTCTATGAAGTGGTTTAGAGCCTTAACAATCGCTGGCGCATCCCGGACAGGAACTATGAATCCGGATTTCTTGTGTTCTACAACTTCCCCACATCGATCTGTCGCTATCACGGGCAGACCATGCGCCATTGCCTCAAGTTGCGTCAACCCAAACCCGTCTGAGAGCGTCGGGAAAAGGAACACGTCGTGGGACAAATATATGTCTGCAGCCCTGGCGCGAGGAACTTGCCCGACATAAGCGGCGTTTGCGGGGAGGTCAAGCGCATGCATGTCAACTTCAGCCGGGCCGGCAAAAGTAAATGTCACTCGCTGTTTAAGCATGCGTCTTGCCGCATCGACAGCGTAGTGAACGCCTTTGCGCAAGCATAATGTGCCGAGAAATAGAACTTTAAGGTCTCGCCCATGGAGACTACGGACCGAGCCACGAGCTCCAGGCCTGAAGGGAAGGGGGACCTCTTGAATTTTGTTGGGCGACACGCCTTCCGCGACAAGTGCGGTCCTTGTCCAGTTGGAGTTCACAAGAACGACATCCGCAATTTCCCACTCGGCACGTATTCGATCGAAATAGCTCTGAGGGATCTCCCCGGTCTGAGGATTCAGGCGGGGGTGTTCCTTCCTCTCCTCACGGACGATTCGCTCCTCCTCTGGACCGGGGTCAATCTGATCCAGCACAGTCCATCGCCCACGCTCCTTCTCGTATCTCAAGCATTCGAGTGAAGAAGAGCTAAACCCAAGGAAACTGTCGTGGGGATACCACAGATGTCCACAGGCCAACCGAGCGAAATGCGCTCCTTCGTCTGCGTAAATCTTGTAAAGACTATCGCGGTCTTGGACTCTCCGCTGAAGCCAGGCGTATCGAACCCCGAAGCAGGGAAATGAGCGTACAAGTTTCCTCGGTATCCCCTCTCTTCTCCTGCCCGCCAAGCGACTAATGCTGTTGGGCAAAATCCGCTCAAAAGAACGCGGGATGTGCGGCATCCAGAAGTCCGTTATCAAAGACTGTAGGTTCCCGTTCCTCGCGAGCATCGAGCCCGGCTCGTAGTGCTGCCTAGCCCCGAGGCACGCGAAAGCGACTTGGCTCATTGGGGAGTCCCCCCGTTCCGGCGGAATCTCTTAGATGGGAAAGTTATACCGTGGCGGTCACAATATCTGGTGAGTGCGGCGAACATATTTAGTGAAGGTGGCTGAACGCACCGGACCCCGACTGCTCAGTAGCGCCGGTGCCTTGCTGAAGAAAAGACCTAGACCATCGATGCAGGGCTTTGTTAGGCCGTGAGTAACCGAAAATCGCAAATGATTTAAGATTTTGATGGGCAGGACGCCCAAGGCCAATGGAAAGGGACAGCGCCGCAAGGCGACAACCAGGTCGTTGCAGACGCCCGAACAGTGCTGTGCTGGCTGATTCCTGGCCACTGAAGTTTTGTCGTGCCAGACGTGAACACCCGGGAGCAGGTGGATATCCCAGTTTCGGTCCAGGAGCCGGAGACATAGGTCTTTCTCTTCCGAGCCGTAAAGGCCGGGACTAGAGACATAGAAGCCGGCCTCACGGACTGCCGACATCCGCAAGACGTGCCCGCAGCCGATGAACGCTGCAACCGGGCGGGCGGCAGATCTCGCAGCGGAGCTTCCTCTTTCTGGGGTCAGAATGTCAAGCGCCACTGCGGCGAGTGTTCGGTTTCTCTGAAGGTGCTGAATCGCCACGCTGATTTCGTCGCCGGTCAGAAACCAAGCGTCGTCGTCCAGGCTTAGATAGTACTCAGCCTCTGTTGTCTGCATCAGTTGATTACGCGCCGCTATCAAGCCTCGCGGGGATTCCCAATTGAGCCACTCAACTTCCGGGAACTGGGAGCGTAAAGCCGAGGTTCCGTCGGAGGAGCCATCATTCAGAACCGTGATGCAAAGATCTTCATAGCTCTGAGACAACGCCGACCGAATGGCAATGGGCAGAATTGCAGCTCTGTTTCTTGTGACGATGCCAACGAGAACACTACCGCTGCGGCCACGCCGCCAGCGTGTCTCCGACGGCGAGCGAACTGCCCTCACGGGTCTCAGAGTCATGACTGGACCGTAGCGGTTCGGGCAAGATCATGGGGTGAGCGTCCAGTGATGATCTTGGCTAGGCCACGGAGTTTGCCCCAGGTCATGAGCGCTGTCCGCCCGGGATGGCCCCATTGCCCACCGTTCCACATGCTTGCCGCGGGACTATAGATGAATTCAGCAAGGACAAGGCGGATGTAATGAAGGAAAGCTCGGCGCTGCAGGACGTGCACCATGATCTCATGGCGATTGCAGATGATCATCTCGCCCAGGGCTGTCCAGTCGCGATGCGTCCGCCCGCCAAGGCTCTTGTGATACAACCGTGCTCGGCCAGTTGAGAGCAGTTTGAACCGCTTGGCTATCCGGGCGGATAGGTGAACGTCTTCGGCGAAGGAGTAGCCTTGAAATGAATTAGAGAAAAGGAATTCCGCGAAAACCTCGCGCCGGTACGCCACGCACCCGCTTCTCAACCAGTCCACGCTCTGTGGCTCAGGTGTGTCCGCGGGCAGAAAGTTGAGGGCTGGCCCTAGAAGTCTCCCGGCATAGCTGCCTTGGACCGGGCCTATGCAAAATCGCAACAGCAAGGAGTTAAGTCGAGAGGGCGCCGTATACACCTCATTCACAACCGTGCCGCCCACCCCACCGACCAACTTCTGAGTGTCCCTTTCGAACACCTCAACGATGTTGGAAATAAACCCGTCCTCGAGCACCACGTCATCGTCTAAGAAGAACAACAAGTCCGTCGTTACGCTCCGGGCCCCCTGGTTCCTCTGTCTCGCAGCGCTACGTGCCTCCGCTGCAAGGTAAAAAAGCTGAAAGGGAACTTCTGAGATGTGCTCTCGCACAAGAGAAAACGTCGCGCCGTCATCGGAGGCATCAACCACGACAACGAGCTCCGGGCGCAACGATTGGGAGGCCAAGCTTAGGATGCACTCTCGAAGAACTGACGGGCGATCGCGGGTAACGATTACGACTCCGCTCGACGGAGGCGTGCCCTCGCCAATCAGGGCCATATCCTTAGCCTGTGCATAATTTGTTTAATGATCACCCGCGGCATTGCATCCATATGGCACGGAAGTGCTTGGTCGTCTATGCTGTACCCGGACACGCCGTCGTCGTAGGTGGTTGTCTCCGGGTCAACTAGTTTCTCTTTCCAGTCGAGTTCCTTTGCATGTTCCCAGCCAGGAAATCCTTTCGCGCGATTTTCACGGCGAACGTCCAAACGCATCTGAATCTGTTGAGGCGATCGAAAAGGATAGTGCTTGAAGAGAATACGTTTTGAGTACGTCAATCCCACATGTGAAGGCCAAGCGTCGGCTTCGTTCCAATCGAGGCGGGATCGGTATCTAAAGAAACGCGGCTCTGAATGAAAGATCCGGTAATGTCGAATTCTCGTGAGCAGATGCTCCATCCGTACCCCAAAATCCAGCTCTTCTACGTCTCTCGGGGTCAGGTAATATTCGATTGGGACGCCCCATACAAAATGGTAAGGGGCTGCGATCTCCGAAAGCAGGGTGCGTGGATCGTCAACATAGAATTCATCCGCATTGAGCTGGCACCACCAATCCCCATCAGCCGAAAGATGGCGATAGTTCGCGAACACTTCAGCTCTCAAGCCCTCGGCGAAGACCTTGCCGTCCCTCCGGAATGGGATTATTTGACGGCTTGCCATGTTAAGCACCAAGTCCCAAGTGCCGTCTGTGCTATCGCCATCGTAGACGTAAACATAGTCTGCCCACTTCGCGGCACACGAAAGACAATGCTGTATGATATCCGCTTCGTTCTTGACCAAGCAAATGCAGTGAATGCGGAACGAAGCGGCCTTAGATTGTGATGGCACGGGATAACCTTCGTAGCTCTCTGTCCTTTCAAGGAACTACATAATCGTCAGAGTTTTTTTTGGACGGGCGAGAAACCTAATCGCTAATGCTTCAGGCCTGACGCGAACGGACGCAATGGGTGAGGATCAAAATCGATTGAGGCTGGCATCCCACGGTCGCTGTTCTCGCTTGGTCAGGCGGAACACTGCCAATTGCCTTCGGCCCGCAAACCTCCTCAGCAATTCGCGGCCCTGTTCTCTACGGCCTGGAATCAGATATTCCCGAGGATTAACCTCCTCAAGACAGCCTGACCAATTGGAGCGAATAAAACGCAGCACCTTTGCAACGTGGGCGTCGGCAGCGTCGTCGAAAAGGAGGAAACCGCCCACTCTGAGCAGTTGGCGGGAAAAATAAGCGTCGCAGAATACGTCCTCGAACAGATGTGATCCGTCAACGTAGATCATGTCGAACGAACAACTTTGCTTGACGAGAAGCGGGAGAGTGATGGCACTGGGCTGGTCAATATGACGTATGAATCCGCATAGGCCCGCAAGTTCAATTTGAAGCATCCCTGCGTCATCCCAGAATGTGCTTTGGAAGGGATCAATTGCAATATGTTGGCCCCGGGGGGAATCGCCCAATTCGGCGAAAATTGAAGCAATCGCCAAGGTTGACCCGCCAAACGCCATACCGATTTCGAGCGTCGCTGATGGAGCGCATTTGTGCATGAGGTTCCGAATCGCTAGCAGATTACGTTCTGTCGAGGCCGCTCCGATTTCCTCGAAGACTTTTCCGTTCCTTCCGACGACTCGGAGTTTTGTGTAGAGATCGAGGAGCGTCGGGCAGCTCTCGAAAGCGCTGCTAAACTCACGCATCGGCTTTGGTCAGGGCAGATCGCCGTGTGCGCTCAAGGTTTTGGAAGTCTCTCGACGGCAGGAAGCAGCCAATGCTATAGAGTCGCTTCATTCTTGGCTACCAGCTGCCGTGAATTCGGACATAAGCGGTTTGAAATGAGCATGCAGACCATAACCCCACAGTACCAATCCCTTTAAGCGAACAAAGACATCGTCACATCTGCTCCTTGCGCGACGAGCGACGAAAGCAGATGGACGACTTTCACTAGGTCGCGCAATCCTTCGAAGCGGTTCTTGTAGAATCGGTCAACGAAATTACTTGCAAGAATTCCCTGACAATGTTAATGCGGTCGAATGACGCCCTACCCGCTGCAGCCGCACCGTGGGCGAGGCTCACGCGCCACCCGGGCTCCGAGCTTAGTCGGTCCACAGCCGCAGCCAGCGCGTCTCGGCTGTTATCCTCGACCAACTCTGCCGCGCCGGGGTTGCTTTTGGCCCACCGTACTGCTGAACAGCTGGGTGGCCCCCAAATCAATATTGGTAAACACGCACAGGTGTAGTCTGTCAACTTGCTTGGAAAACTAAGCTCAGTGCTCTGCTGATCGCGTGGAGCGAAGCTCATGGGTAGCACCAATACATCGACCTCTTCTCTCAAGGCTTGCACTAACTGGGTGCTGGGCAGATAGCCCCGGGATACGACATTGCGATGTGACGATAGCGAAGCCGGCGGGTTAGGCCCGGCGTATAGCACGAGCTTGCTCCCTAGTGGTTCGACCACTTGTGCTAGTGTTGCGAGCAGATCAACGTTTGCTTTAGTGTCAAGTGACCCAGCATAGCCGTAATTGAGTCCGGTGTGCTGGCGGTACAGCCGATCGGGCGGACTATCAAATTCGGCGCAGTCGAGCGCTCGCAAGGGGTACATGACCCGTGCAGGTGCCCCAAGGTGGCTGTATGCCTCGCCCATGCGTGGAGAAATGCACCAGCGGCTGGCGGCCTGTTGATATGTCGTTTTGAATCTTCTCCAAGCGAAACGCTTTAAGAAGGTGGGCAGGTGCATTGTATCCGGGACATGGTCGTGCACGACCAGGTGCAGGGGTAGACCTTTCCGTAAAGCAAAAATGGCGGCGGTTATCCAGCCGTACCCGTGTGCAATCGTAAGTACTCGCTCGGCGTCGAACTCCGATGACAGTCCCGCAACTTTTCTTGCCCGCCAACTAGCGGTAACATATCGAACAATACCGCACACTGTGTTTAGTCGTGTTCGCGTCAGGCGCTCGAAAGGAAGCCTATAGATTTCGTACCGCACGCCAGGCAGCCGGCGATCAATTGCTGTCTGGTTTTGCTCACATTGAACCACTAGTAATTGGTGCGGCGGATACGTCTGTAAAAGCCGGTAAAGTAGTGCGGCCCCACCCACTGTCGGCTCAGCGGGCACCTCGCCGATGTAAAGCAGCTTGGGTAAGAGGGGCCTCAAAGGCTGTCGCGCCTGCGTTCCGGATTTGCCAACTTCGTTCCGAATCCTCATCATGTGTGCACTATCGCTTCGCAGGACGGCTGAATTGGTGACGCGGCCATTCCGATCGGAGCACGCCGTCCCAGGAAATGATTCATATCGTAATCAATTTTCGGATCGTCCTTGTCTCGCTCCGACCGGATGGCTTTGTAGAAACAGTACTCCAACGGGGAACCCTCCTGACTGGATTCCATCGGCCCCTCGCCGACCATCAGCTACGGCAAGCTGCGGACCATGTGTGTCTTCGCGAGCGGGATTCAAGAGCCATTGGGCCGGGGCCCCAAGCTGCTGTCTCCTCTCGGTGACAACTTCTTGTCTGGTGGTGGAATGCGGTCTTTAGCAGCCTTGCCAACTCACTCCTATCGGTGCGCTCGTTGTCGCTCGCCTTCCGGGATTGTGGATGGATAAGACAGGTACAAAGAACGTTCTCCTACCACAAGAGATAGTTGGAGACTTGCTAACGCAGGCCAACTCAGTGGTCTCTCGAGCAGCGTTCCCTCCCATACGAAGATTCTCATCGCTTCGGAATTCATTGAGTGAGTGCGCCTTTGCCTGACAGGTTCGCCAGTTGTCCCGACAGCGGTCACGACGACTCGGGTTCATTTGGCTTTTTCAAACATCTGCAAGCCTCGTAAAATCCCCGCTTCACTTTAAACCAAGGGTTGAAGCCAGAATAATCGAAAGCAAACAAAATCGGGGCTCCAATTACCCTTCGCAGCCGCGCTTCTGGTCCCCATTGGTGGCGCAAGATCGGACGGATCCCGCCGTACCTCCACAGTATGTGATAGTATTCCCGAACCAAAGGTCTTAGATGGGATCTGTTGCTGGACGCAGGAACAAAGATTTTCGGTCCCATCACGATTGGAACGGCTTCGAGGACCGCACCTGCTCGTGCCCAACGAAGCCACAGATCCAAACAGCCGAGGTAGCGATAGCCAAGATCGTATTTGCCGAAGCGTTGAAAAGCCGCCCGTCGCATCAGCGACATTTCCGGGGTAGGCCAGCCAACTTCGTTCAACTTGAGAAAGTCAGAATAGTGCAGCCTTCCAATAGGCTGTTTGGCTGAAAAAGAATGACGTGTTCCGTCCGCGTCCTCGTTAAAGTGCTGCGCGTGCCCCATAAGAGCGTCTACCTCTGGATGGCTGTTGAGGTACTGAACCATCGACCCAAGGCCCCCAGCTATCAGCTCGTCATCGTCGGCAAAAAGGACAAGTGCGTCGCCACCGGCAAGTTCCACGCCTTTATTCACCGCTTCGGAGACGCCGGAGTCACGCTCGGAGACCCATTTGCTGACGTGCGCTCCATTCCGTCTGAGGATATCCACCGTGTTGTCTGTTGAGCCGCCATCGACAACAATGATCTCCACGTTCAAGCCGCTGTTCGTCACGGCATCCCGTAAGCTAAAAAGACAGCGCTCGAGATACCGCGCCCGATTTCTAGTAGGGATAATGATGGATATTCGGATTGACACAAATATGGGTACTCTACTTGTCACCAGCTATTTGCGGATCTTGCGAAAGTAGCAGGATCAGCGGGCTGGTAACGGGCTTCCTCGAGGTGCCTCGTCGCATGTTCGGAGCACTCGGACAACATAGATGGTATCTGGTTGGGTCTACCCATTGCTCTGCCCGCGATGTGCATCTACGGAGTAAGTCGCACTACTACCCGAAAGCCCGTTCTCGCGAGGACGATTCAGGACTTCGGGTAGTGTCTTGTCAATAGGGGATAAGCGATTCGTAGTACGCGATGGCTTCGCGGATACCGCTCTCCATATGGGTAAATACGAAGTCCGGAAAAATCTTACGGAATCGTGTGTCGTCCATGACTTTTCGGGGGGCGCCGTCGGGCATCGTATAGTCGTACGCCACAGCCCCGCGATAGTCGGTCATACGGACGATTAAATTCACAAGCTCGCGGACGCTAAGGCCGAAATTTTGCCCGATATTCGTGGGTTCGCTTAGTCCCATCATCCCTGGATTTTGAACCACTCCAAGAACGATGCGTGAAAAGTCTGGAGCATAGAGCCACTCGCGCACCGCCGCCCCGGTTCCCCAGATTGCCACCTCCGACTCGTTCAGTGCCTTGGCTCTTACGAACTTAGCCACTAAGGCATTCAATGCGTGTGCCTTGTTCGGGTCTGGTGAGTCCCAAGGGCCGTACATGTTGGGCACTAAGAAATGTACGCTCCGGATACCATGCTGCATTTGAAAGCACTCGGCGACGGACCAAAGCATTCGGCGGGTTGAGCCGTACGAAAGTACGGACGGGTGGAGATGCCCGTCCCACCAGTGATCTTCCTCGAACGTGTTCATCGTGGCTGGGTAGGCGCAGTTTGCGATAGGGTTGATTACCAGAACGTCGGGGCAGCATGCGGCTATTGCCTCGTACGTACTCAATATCATGTGCGTGTTGTCGAGTATAACGTCGGCGGCTTGCTGCGTTACATAATTGAGGCTGCCAACATGTGCCGCGCAGTTAACAATTACTTGTGGCCGGAATTCTTCGAAAAGTCGTCTTGCTGCGCGAGAGTCGCGTAGATCTGTTCCCTCAGAGCGGCTTGAGGATTTGAAGGGTAGTTTTGCCTTCTGTAAGGCGTTGGCGACGTTCCGCCCTACAAATCCGGTCGCGCCTAAGACCAGAGTCCGTTGATCCGTCGTTTGGGCGGTCATTCAAGGCGATCTCGCCGCGAGTTAGTTGGTCCAGCGCGGTGGTTATCAGGAGGATTCGATTGATGGTCGCCGCGACTTGCCGAATCTGAGTTGGACAAGTAGTCCTTGTGCCAACCTTCAAAGCGCTGCGCGCGATCGTCGATAATTAGGTTAGCTATGGGCTTGCCCATGATGAGCTCGTCGTACTGAAATCCGTGATCGTCGAGCCAGCTCTTAGTAACCCGGTATTGCTCCCAGCTGCGACCGGTCCAAAACACGACAATGTGGCCAGCGGCTTTGTAGCCGTTTATTGTCTGGACTGCTCCAGAGAACACCCTCGCCAAGGGGCGATCAAAAGGGCTCTCCTCGGAGCAGATCGTTCCGTCAATATCAATCAGGATAACCACACGAAGTGGTCCTTTCGAGAACGGGTCAGACACAGCCCATCGCGCCACTGTGGCCGACTGGTGGGGAGAGGGAGCCCAAGTCGCTCCCTGAGTATCCATTCTGGTATTGCCAGACCGGCCTTTATTGAGCACGTCACGCCGCTGCCAAACCGAGGGTTGCATTCTAGGAGCCAGGCGCGGCTCCCGTCGTAGATCACCTGGACGGTCAGCGGTCCGTGCCATTTTCCCCAGCGCAGGAGACACTCGGTCATCTCTATTGCATCCGGTTGACGCTCAGTTTGCGTGACCATCACTTCGCCGTCTGATACAACAACGCGCACTCGGGACACGATTCCGAGCGTTCGGCCGGTCTGATCCACATATGCATCGATACTAAGCTCGGTGCCTGTGACGAATGATTGAAGGAGGTAGTCGTCAATTCGACTATGCGCCCGCCAAAAGTCCATTTCGGACGAATCGTTCAATTTGACGATGCCTCGTGAGGAGGCTCCGAAACGTGGCTTAGCCAGAAGTGGAAAAGTTTCAGAGTCCGGCACCCTCAGATCGAGCGAACGGAATACCTCCTCTGCGCGAATCTTGTCGGCCATTGCTTCGCACACCTCGAGGCTAGACACTAC
>JBEKBK010000161.1:0-15494 GCA_050015435.1 Bryobacteraceae bacterium | reverse complement strand
TGACGCCGGGTGCGGCGTTGGGCGGCGATGTCGGGAAGGAACTCGACGCCGCCACCGAAGGCAGGCCGGTACTCAGCAGGCCGAGAGTTCCCGTAGCACCGTTGGCAACGCCGCTGCTAACGGAGGTCGGGATTCCCTCGATAGAGTATCCGGCTTGAGCTCGCAACAAATCGGCCTGCGCCAATGGAAACTCGTAGCGCTGAATTTCCACGTCCAGGTTATTCTCGATCGCTAGCGCGACCGCGTCCGCAAGCGACAGGTACAGTGTTCCGCCGCGCAAGAGAGAGTCAAGCCGAGTCGAGTTCGAGACGTTTACGGGGGCGACGATCCGTGGATTGTAGGCATTCGTAAAGCGGGAATACCAGTGCAGATTGTTCGTGTCCAGCCGGGGCGTGGTGTCCTCTTTCCGGCCTGAATCCTGGGCATAAGTCCAGGGCGCGGCCACTAACCACACACAGAGCACGGCGAGAAAAGGCTGAAGCTGTTTCATGCGGATGTCCTTGAACAGGCGATAATCCAGAGGGGAATTCTTCATCGTAACATTGCGTTTCGGCGGCCCGCTATCGTTTTCGCATACACCAAAAGGGCTATGCCATTCGGACTGTTATAGTTGTTATTCGTGAGCGACCCCACGATGCAAGTCTTTCTGGAGACCGGTGCGTACCTCAAAGGCCACTTCCGGCTTACCAGCGGGTTGCACTCCGACGAATATCTGCAATGCGCTTTGGTTCTTCAACACCCTCGGATCGCGGAGCGGCTGGGGCGTGAACTAGCTTCCAAAATCGGCAGCGCGGACGTGGTCGCTGCACCTGCCATCGGCGGCTTGATCATCGGACATGAAGTCGCGCGCGCGCTCGGAAGCCGATTCATCTTCACCGAGCGGGACGGGTCGGGAAAGATGGTACTGCGCCGCGGTTTTACGGTTCATCCGGGAGAAAACGCCGTCGTCATCGAAGACGTCGTGACCACCGGGGGCAGCACCCGGGAAGTCGTCGAAGTGCTGCGCGCGGCGGGAGCGAACGTTTCCGGCGCGGGCTCAATCATCGACCGCAGCGGAGGCCGTGCGGACCTCGGCGTTCCGCGCGTTGCCTTAGTGACGCTCAACGTGGTCGCCTATCGCGAGGAAGAGTGCCCTCTGTGCCAGCAAGGCATTCCTGTTGAGAAGCCCGGCTCCCGTCCGGCTGCATGAGGCGGATTCGCATCACCCTCAGCTACGACGGCACCGATTATCACGGCTGGCAGGTGCAGCCGGGCCTCGCGACCATTCAAGGGACCTTGGAAACCGTTCTTGCGGACATTGAAGGCGGACCCGTGCAGGTCGCGGGCTCGGGGCGGACTGATGCAGGCGTCCATGCCCTGGCTCAAGTAGCTGCCTTTTCGCTTTCCAATCCGATTCCACCCACCAATCTTCAGAAGGCGATGAACCGGCTGTTGCCGCGCGACATCCGCGTGCTGCGAGCCGAAGAAGCGCCGGAGAATTTTCACCCGCGCTACGACGCGATCGCCAAGACTTACGAATATCGCATCCTGCGCGCGGAAATCTGCCCGCCCTTCGACCGCCGCTACGTTTATCATCATCCTTATCCACTCGATGAGGCGCGAATTTTCGAGCTCGCGCCATTGCTTGAAGGGGAGCACGATTTTTCAGCGTTCGCGGCTTCGGACGAGCGGGACGGGGCCGGACGTTGCAAGGTCCGCCGCATCTACTCCGCGGCGGCCGAACGTCGCGAAGATCTTCTCACATTTCGTGTGCGCGGCAGCGGATTCCTCAAGCATATGGTTCGCAACATCGTCGGGGTGTTGCTCGAGGCAGGTAAGGGGAACATGACGCGCGAGGATTTTCTGGTCCTTCTGCGTCCGGGATGCACCCGGCCCTCCGGACCGGCAGCGCCGGCGCGCGGATTGTTCCTGATCAGCGTGGAGTACTGAGCGGTTGAACGTGGGGCCGGCAGTCGTGTCCGGCGAGCCGGTTTTCCAACCGGCTTCTCCACGTGCGAATACAAGCCGGCTAGCCGACGTGGCCGTCGGCCCCACTTCCATCGGTCGCGGCCGGAATCAATGTACGCGATTTGACTAACTGAGGATTTTCTTCAGTTCTTCCTCAAACCGGTCCAGATCCTCTTCGGTGTTGTAGAAATGAGGCGATACACGCAAATGTCCGTGGCGCGCCGCCACCAGAACGCCCCTTGCCTTTAATTCCGTGGCCAAACGCGATACGTCCTCTCCGGCGAATTTCGCCGCGACGATTTGCGAGCCGGTTTCCGGAGCATCCGCGCCTAACCGTTCGACCCGCTCCCGAGTCATGGCGGCCAGCTCGAGGACGCGTTCCGCAATCACCGCAGGCCCGATCTCCAGCAATAGATCCACCGACGCTTCCATCGCATAGAGCAGTGGAAACGGCAAACCGCCGCTTTCGTATTTCTCTGCCGAATCCGCGAAAACCGGTGCGCCGTGATGAAGGTTATCGACCTCACGCCAGGCATGATGGCTGCGCCAACCTACCTCTCTAGGAGGCAGGTGAGGACGCAGATGCGGAGCGACATACACAAATCCGGCGCCGGTTGGCGAAATCAGCCATTTGTAGCCGTGCACTGCCAGCACATCCGGCTGCAATTTTCTAACGTCGAACTCGAGCGCGCCCACGCTCTGCGTGCCATCGACGAACAGGATGACGCCCCGCTCGCGGAGAAAGCGCGAGACCTCTTCCAGCGGCGGACGGAATCCGTTCGAATAATTCACTTCACTCAACGCCACCATGCGGGTGCGCTCATCGATCGATTCGTAGAAACGCTCCCACGGGACCTCGCGAAACTCGACTCCTCGCGATTCCACCAGCGCAGGCAGATACAGGCAATTCGGAAATTCATCGGCGAGAGTGACGACGTTATCACCGCGCTGCCAATCCAAGCCTCCGGCAACCAGCCCGAGCGCGGCGGATGCGTTGGCGGAGAAGGCGATGTCGTCCGCCGACCCATGGATGAGACTCGCGATCTTCCCTCGAATCCGGTCCGCGTCGTCATACCAGCTCAGGAAATCGCCGCAGGCGAGCTCATCGCGATGCTCGAAATGGCGGTTGACCGCTTCCACTGAGCGGCGGGGAAGCTGCCCGAAAGTTGCAGAATTGAGGTAGGTCCAATTGGAAAGAGCCGGAAACTCCGCGCGCACGGCTTGCCAATTAGTCGCGACCGATGCTGCCATATTTGATGTTGGCACGGATCAGCAGCCGGATCAACGTTTTCGCATCATTATGCCGAGCAAGACACCGGCGGCGAAGACGCTAGCGAACCAGCGAAAGTCAGGAAATGGAATGAAGCGAGTGCCTTCCGGTGTAATCTCCAGAGCGCCAGCCGGAAAGGCCCTAACGCCGCCGCCTCCACCGCCACCCTCCTCCCTTGCGCCGCCTCCGAAGCCGTAAGCAACCTTCGCCACCGGTACCACCGTTTTCCCTTCCACATGGATCGGATCACCGAACACCGATTTAACGGTCGCAGTCGATCCCAGGGATTCCCCGATTTTTTGAAGCAGTTCCGTCGCACTCATAGAAGTTCTCCTATGGTTAAAGTCTGCCACGGATACCATCACGTGCCGTTGCGCTACAGTGAATAGGCCACCGAAACTGGAGGAGGATTTTATGGATTTCACCTCTCTGATCCCGATTGTCGTGATCATCGTTTACCTTGTGTCCAGCATTAAGATTCTCGCCGAGTACGAGCGAGGCGTGATCTTCCGGCTGGGCCGCGTGCTCGGAGCGCCAAAAGGGCCGGGCGTCATTCTGGTATTTGCGCCCATCGACCGGATCGTGCGGCTCTCACTGCGCACGGAGGCGATGGAAGTCCCGTCGCAGGACGTCGTGACCCGGGATAACGTCACCGTCAAGGTGAATGCCGTGATCTACTTCCGAATCGTGGACCCGACCAAGGCGGTGCTCGAAGTGGCGAATTATCTTTACGCCACTTCGCAGCTCTCGCAAACCACACTGCGTAGCGTCCTGGGCGAAGTCGAATTGGATGAATTGCTCAGCCAGCGCGAGAAACTCAACGTGAAGCTTCAATCCGCACTCGACGAACATGCCGGTCCCTGGGGCGTGAAGGTCGCCCTGGTGGAGGTGAAGCAGGTGGATCTGCCAGAACAGATGATTCGCGCGATCGCACGGCAAGCCGAGGCAGAACGGGAACGCCGGGCTAAGATCATCCATGCCGAAGGCGAGGCCGAAGCGGCCGTTAACCTGGAGAGAGCGGCTGAAACGATGGCCCGCCAGCCCGCCGCCATCCAGTTACGGTACCTCCAGACGCTGGTCGAGATTGGTTCGGAAAAGAACACCACAGTTGTGTTTCCTCTGCCGATGGATATACTCTCTTCTGTAGGTCAGGTTCTCAAGAAACTCGCCGGTCCGGAGCCTGGCGGAACCGTGTAAGGTAAAGTAAGGAAATCCATTTGGTGCCCAAGAACGAAGACGGTGAGTTTGAGTTAATCCTGGGGAATCGCCAGCTATTGAGCGTGTTCTTCATAGTAGTGGTACTACTGGGCGTGTTCTTCACGATGGGCTACATCGTGGGGCGCAATTCTCCGGGCCAGGAAGTCGCGTCCGTTCGAAAGACCGATGCGAAGCCGATCGTAGTGGATTCAGAACCCTCGCCCGCGAGCACGCCGCCGGTTACCACAAGTGCTCAGCCTCCTCCTCCAGTTGAGACTCCAAAACCGGCCGAGCCGGAGATGCCTAAACCAGCTCCCAAGGAGGTCGCGAAGGCGAAAGCGCCGGAGCCTCCAAAACCAGCCCCGACTCCGCCGCCTGCGTCAGCTCCTCCGCCTGCGTCTGCTTCGAGTCCGGAGCAGCCTCCGGCGGGCCAAACGTTCCTGCAGCTTGCTGCCACCACGCAACGCGAAGCGGACATCATGGTGGACGTGCTGCGCAAGAAGGGATTCAAGTCGCGATCCGCGGAAATTCCGGGCAAGGCCGGCACGTTTCGTGTGCTGGTGGGACCGCTGGAGGCCGACGCCCTCAATAAGACGCGAGCGGACCTGCAAGGCGCGGGTTTCCCGGGTAACGCCGCGATCAAGCGGACGTTCTAGGAACCGAGCCGCGACCGTGAGGGAGCGGAGGAAGTTAATGAGCGAGTTTTTTCAGATCGAGAGCGTTTCCCCGCGCCTGCCCGATTGGTTGCGGAAGCCGCGCACGCATTTCGAGTCCGTTCATGATCTGAAAGCCGAGCTGCGGCGTTTGCGTCTGCACACGGTCTGCGAATCGGCGCGCTGTCCCAACATGCACGAGTGCTTTCACCGCGGCGCAGCGACGTTCATGATCCTGGGAAATCTGTGTACACGCGGCTGCGGATTCTGTTCCGTGCCGAAGAGCCGGCACCCGGGCGCGCTGGATTCAGTAGAGCCGGCCAATGTCGCGCGAATGGCGGCGGCGATGCGTCTGCGATATGTCGTGATCACGAGCGTGAATCGGGACGATCTGCCGGACGGCGGATCCGTTCATTTTGCGGAAACCGTTCAAGAGGTCCGGCGCGCATTGCCTGAATCGCGAGTCGAGGTGCTTACGCCGGATTTCATGGGCGACCTGGATGCGGTAGCCAGGGTGCTGGACGCCGCGCCGCATGTCTTCAATCACAACATGGAGACTGTTCCTCGCCTCTACAAGCGGGTGCGGCCACAGGCAAGCTATCGCCAGTCGCTTGACGTGCTACGTTTCGCCAAGCAATACCGCCCAGAGTCGCTGACCAAGTCCGGCCTGATGGTTGGCCTGGGCGAGACCGTCGAGGAAGTCCATCAAGTACTGCGAGATCTGCGCGCTTCGGAGGTCGACGTCTCGACGCTTGGCCAGTATCTGCGGCCCACTCGGCGGAACCTGGCGGTAGCCGAGTACGTGACTCCGGAACAATTCGAAGCGTATCGCGATTACGGCTACTCCGTCGGATTTAAAATGGTTTTCAGCGGACCGTTAGTGCGCAGTTCCTACATGGCTGACCAGGTGAACGAACAGGCGTCCTCTGAGGAACTCGCGCAAAACGGAGCGCGGCGCGAAATAGTTCCTGACCCATCTAGCGGTGCGCGCCGCACCCTTTGCGCTTCTTCGTGAACCCCGCACTCGCGGTGGTTTCGGGTGTTCTGCTGATTCTGATTTTTCCCCGCTTTAATCTCACCTGGCTGGCCCCCGTCGCGCTCACTCCCCTGTTGATTGCATGCGCTCGGGAATCACGATGGAAGCGCAGGTTCTTGAATGGCTGGGCCGGCGGATTCGTGTTCTGGTTCGGTGTCTGCTATTGGATTCAATTCGTACTCGAAGTACACGGAGGACTCGGCCGCTGGGGCGGGTGGGCGACCTTCACACTCTTTGCGGTACTCAAAGGGCTGCACATGGCTTTGTTCTCGACCCTGGCTGGGTTTCTCATGCCCGAGCCCTGGGCCATTCCGGCCGTAGCAGCGTTGTGGGCCGGGATCGAGCGCACACACGGCCCGCTCGGATTCACCTGGCTCGACCTGGGTAACGCCGGAATCAACATGCCGTTCCCGATGCGGTTGGCTCCGTTCACTGGAGTTTACGGCCTGTCTTTCGTGTTCGCCATGCTCGGCTGCGGGGTCGCGCTTGTTATCCTGCGCCGACCTCGCGTCCAAGTCGCGTGGATACTCGTGCTCCCGCTGTTGCTCGTTTTGCCGTCCGCGCCTGCGCGGGACCAGGGGCCTGAGCAGGCGCTGCTGGTACAGCCGAATGTGGATACCGAGATGACTTGGACCCAGCGTGTTCTCGACCGCGTAGAGCGCGAACTCGCTTCGCTCTCCGACGCGACGCCTTCGCGGCTGATTATCTGGCCGGAGGTTCCCGCGCCGTTCTATCCCAGCGATAACGCGTTTCACGAATACACTTCGAATTTGGCCCGCAGGGAAAACGCTTATTTTTTGTTTGGAGGCGTCGCCTACGCCCCAGGTGGCGCGCCCCTCAATTCGGCTTTCCTGATTAATCCGGACGGCGACATGGTCGATCGCTACGACAAGATCAAACTCGTTCCGTTTGGCGAATTTGTCCCGGACATATTCGGATGGGTCAATCGGATCACGAAAGAGGCAGGCGATTTCCAGGCTGGAAATCGAGTGGTGGTCTTCCCGGTGGGTGAGCACCGGATCGGCGCGTTCATCTGTTATGAGTCGGCCTTTCCCGATCTGGTGCGGCAGTTCGCGCACGGCGGGGCAGCGCTGCTGGTGAATTTATCGAATGATGGATATTTCGGCCACACCTCGGCGCGCGAACAGCACTTGGAGTTGGTCCGAATGCGTGCCGCGGAAAATCGCCGCTGGATCCTGCGCGCCACCAATGACGGCATCAGCGCGCAGATCGATCCCGCCGGCCGCGTGCTTTTTCGCGCGCAGCCGTTTCAGGAGCTCGCCGCAGCGGTGACGTATCGCTATTTGTCGAACCAGACCCTTTATACTCGCTATGGCGATTGGTTTGCATGGTCTTGTTTGGGAATCGGGCTGGCGCTGAGCCTTATCCGTGCCGGATCACGAGCACATCGCCGTCCTTGACGATGTACTCTTTCCCCTCCAACCGCAGCAGACCTTTTTCGCGCACGCCGGGATAGCCGTCATGATCGATGAGCGCCTTCCAGTTGACCGTCTCGGCTCGAATGAACTTTTTCTCGAAGTCGCTGTGAATGGCGCCAGCCGCCTTCTGGGCGGTGCTGTTGGTGGGGATGGTCCAGGCGCGAACCTCCGTCTCGCCTGCGGTTAAGAATGACATTAGTCCGAGTAGCGAATAGGTCGCCGCGATCAGCCGCTCTAATCCCGATTCCTTCAGGCCGTAGCTCGACAGATATTCGCGAGCTTCTTCAGGAGAGAGCTCCGCCAGTTCGGCTTCGATTTTGCCGCAAACTCCCGTGACCGCCGTGTGCGGGCGTCCGGCGAAAGGCCCTTGGCGATACTTCTCTTCCACCTCATGCAGCCGTCCGGCGTCCTCTTCGCCGAGATTCAGAACGCACAGCACCGGCTTCTGCGAAAGAAACTGAAAGCCGCGAATCCGTTTCTCGTCTTCTGGGCCGAACTCCAGCCCACGTAGGGCGCGGCCGGCTTCAAGCTCGGTCTTCAATCGAACCAGCAGCTCAAACTCCTGGTCGAGTTCCGGGCTTTTGATCTTTTTGCGATCCTTGTCTACGCGCTCCATGCGTTTCTCGACCACCACCAGATCGCTCAGAATCAGCTCCATATCGACGTCGTCGAAGTCGCGCATGGGGTCCACCGAGCCCTTTTCATGGGGAACGGTATCGCTCTCAAAGACGCGAACGACGTGCGCCAGGGCGTCCACCACGCGCAGGCTGGCGAGATAGCTCGGGTCGCGTAGAGCTTCCTTCGAGATAGAAGGGAAGTCGAGATATTCGACCGTGGCATGGGTAATCTTAGGCGGATTGAATATTTTCGCCAGCGCCTCCAGCCGCGCGTCGGGGACTTTCGTCACCCCTACGCGAGCCTCGAGCGAACCCACACGGGCCGCTTCGTGGACGCCGGTGAGAATCGTGAAGAGACTTGTCTTGCCCACCATGGGCAGGCCTACAATTGCAGTTTTCATGAATGGTATTGAAGTCGTATTGACGACGCGCGGCGACTCGCTCTATAGTGGCACGTCCACCAGAGTGAGGATTTCCGCCAGAATCTTTTCCGCGGCTTCGGTCGACCGCTGGGCAATGGCGATCCGGTTATTCACCACCACGCGATGCGCGAACACGGGTGACACCAGGCGCTTTGCGTCGTCCGGAGTGACATAGTCGCGGCCTTCCACAGCCGCCAGAGCCTGGGTAGCGCGATACAGAGCCTGGGCGCCCCGCGGGCTGACCCCCATCGACAGAGATTCGTGCGCGCGCGTACGCTCGACAATCGCGAGCATGTAATCGATCACGGCCTCATCCACCGCGACCTGCGCCACGCTGTCCTGGAGACTGATCAACTCGTCGCCGGAGATAACCGCGCGTCCATTGCCGGTCTCGGGCGCCGCCACCTGGCGGACGATTTCACGTTCGGCTTCGTGGTCCGGATAACCGATGCGGATGCGCATCAGGAACCGGTCGAGCTGCGATTCGGGCAACGGATAGGTGCCGTGATGCTCTACCGGATTCTGCGTCGCGATCACCATGAAGGGTTGCGAGAGCGGCCAGGAGCGGCCGTCGATGGTCACTTGCAGCTCGTTCATCGACTCGAGCAGGGCTGATTGCGTCTTCGGCGTCGCCCGGTTGATCTCGTCCACCAGCAGGAAGTTGGTGAAAATAGGGCCGCGCTTGAACTCGAATTCCTGCGAGTGGGCATTATAGATGGTGACCCCGACCACGTCGCTCGGCAGCATGTCCGAGGTGAACTGAAGACGGTGGAACGTGGAATGGACACTGCGTGCAAGCGCTTGAGCCAGCGTGGTTTTCCCCACGCCAGGAACGTCCTCGATCAGCAGGTGTCCTCGCGCCAGCAGGCAGGCCAGGGATAACCGCAGTACCTCCGCTTTGCCGCGAATGGCCTCTCCCAGAGCTGCTTCGATTTCAGAAAGCCGGGAGAGCGAAACGGAGGGGCTATAAACGGTTTCCCGCTGCACCATCACTAGTCATCATATCGAAATGCGGAAGGCCCTTGCTTCTCACTGAGCTTCTAATCGAAGCTCATGTTCACGATGTTGAACGTGAAGCGTTCCGGCGGCAGTGCGCTGATCGGATTCGGAGTCATCTGCGCCCAGGTGCTATAGGCGGTGTTCGCCACCGAAGAATTCAAATAGAACAGGAACTGATTGGAAAAACACTTGAGCGGCGGAGGTTGCCGGAAAGTGAGCCGCATCCCCACCGCTTTTTCGATTCCGACGCCGCCGGTCTCGACATCTTTGTCCTCGAGCAGGACCACGAAGCTCGACCGGCCGGCATGCGGCCAGATATCGGACTTCAAGAGATTGCGCAGATCGATGCGGTTTTCGAAGGTCGTCTCGCACTGCCGGATCCACTCCAGAATACTGTCGCCCCATTGCCAATGCTGCACGAATCCGAGGTATTGTTCCACCAGATTCAAGGCGAGATCCATTTTCCGCCGGTCGAGGTCCATTTGGACTTTCCCCGAATCGGCGGCGGGCGTCGCCATTTCGAAAGTGTAGGAAGGAATCATATCCTCCTGCTCGATCAGGGTGCTCGCCATGTCCATCACTTTGTCCAGCCGCTTGACGGCCGGGGTCATGCGGACCAGCAGGGGCGGCAGCTCGTGAGTCTTTGAGCCTGGCACTTCGACGAATCTTCGATCGCCCACGATGTCCATAAAAGCTCCCTAATGTTTCATCGGCCCTTCAGCCGAAAACATGACTCCATTACTATGACGCCAAATTCACCTCTGGAGTTTCCGGCGTAGCACCGGAGCAGGTTCTACGCCAGCCAGTACTAAACGAAAACCACGAAATGATTTGCGCAGCATACCTGGGATCAGAATTGGGAAAAACAGTACGTCCGAAATCGCGTCTACGAAACTGAGCCCTAGATTATTGACCAGGGCACTCTGGGTCGAAAGAGCCTGAGATGTCCATCCAGCCGCCTTTAGGATGAGCGATATCGCCAGACCCGCCAGCAGCAGCAAGATCAGCGAGCGCCAGGCCAGCAGCCACATCACCTTCAGGCTTTCCTGATATTCGAGCATTCCCGGATCACCGGAGGTTCCGGTACGAACGACCCGTACTCTTTTGCCTCCGTAATCTTGTCGAAGAGCGCGCCGAATCACCCACGGCCAAACGACCACAAACGAGATGAGCGCCCAAACCGAATCCCAAGTCTCGTTGCCGGGTTCGAAGAGGCCATGCACCACCAGCACGAATGCAAGATCAATCAACGCCATCGGCCACGTCATCTCCCAGGCCATGCGGAACCGCTCGCGGTAATCCAAGTTCGCCCTTGTCTCCACTTCCAGTCAGAGTGCGCTTGGTATGATTCGATTGTCAAATGAACGAATACTCCATTGGCGTCGACCTAGGCGGAACGAATCTGCGAGCCGCGGCCATAGACCAGAGCGGCAAAATGCTGGACAAGATCGCGGTCGATACCAATCTGGCCGCCGGCCCCGATGCCGTTTTGTCCCATATGGTGGAGGCGATCAAGGAGCTTCGTGATCGTTTCGGCCAAGACTCCCTTACCGGCGTCGGCGTCGGCGTACCGGGATTTATTCTGTTCGACGAAGGGATCATCGTCGGAGCGAATAACCTGCCTCAATTCGAACACTATCCGATGCGCGATGAGATCGAGCGTCGTCTCGGGTCGCGCGTTTTGCTGGAGAACGACGCCAACGCGGCCGCGCTGGGTGAAAAGTGGATCGGCGCTGGGCGCGACGTGGACGATCTGGTGCTGCTTACCCTCGGTACGGGCATCGGAGGCGGCATCATCATGGGAGGCCGGGTGGTGCGCGGAAAACAGGGGATGGCGGGAGAACTCGGGCACATGACGGTCATCCCCAACGGCAATCCCTGCGGTTGCGGGAATACAGGGTGCCTGGAGAAGCACGCGTCGGCGACGGCGATCTCGGTGATGGCGCGGCTGGTCGGGTTGGGTTCGAATCTCACCTCGGAAGACGTTTACAATCTGGCGGTGGGCGGCGACGAAAAGGCCAAAGCGGTCTTCCGGTCGATGGGTGAGGCGCTCGGCAACGCGCTGGCGAGCCTGGTCAATATTTTCAATTTCCCTTTGTTTCTGCTAAGCGGCGGTCCTCTGCCGGCGTGGGATTTCTTCTCTCCGGCGATGTTCGGAGAACTGGAGCGGCGGTCATTCACCTATCGCAACGCTCCCACGCGTGTCGAGCGGGCCGCGCTGGGCAATGAGGCGGGCTTGTACGGCGCGGCGTACTTGCCTTTTCAGGAGAAGCTCTAAGCCTTGAAGAGCCGGACCAGGGGGTCCGGCGCGGGCGGGGGCGCCCGCCCTACAAACCTCTAACTCTTCAACAGCCGGGCCAGGGTGGCGGCGCGGTCGGAGAATCTTTCGTTTTGAGCGAACGCACGGGCGGCTTGGCCCATTCCTCCGACGGCGCGCATCGTCGGCGAGGAGACGGGCAATCGCGGGGCGCAAATCGTTGGGCGTCACCAGTTCGCCAAATTCTTCGCGCAGGATGCCTCGAGCGCCGTAGTGATCGAGACAAACCGCCGGCAGTCCCGCGGCGAGCGCCTCCAGCAAAGTCAACCCATAGCTTTCATGCCGGGACGGAAAGACGTAGACATCAGCCAGAGCTAAAAAGGATGCCTTTCGTTCACCGGTGACGTATCCGGGAAAAACAACCCGGGTCCGCCGCAGCCTCGCGGCCATCCTCCTCAGTTTGTCCAGGAATCGTTGCCCTTGCATGAAGGCGGCGTCGCCACAGATGAATAGCCACAGCGGCCGTTCGGGAAAATCAGCGCGCCACTCCCATTCGAGCAGGGCCTGGAGAAGCAGATCCTGGCCCTTTTCCGGAGAAATGCGGCTCAGCGTGAGCAGAACGTGGGCGCCGGGAGGAATTGCAAATTCCTCGCGCAGCGGCTCCGGAGAACCGGACACGTCGGTCTCCCAACTCCCCCAGGGCAGCACATGAATCTTGGCCGCATCGCAATCCGGGTAGCAGCGCAGCAGAACTTCACGCATCCCTTCGGAGGGAACAATGAGGCCGCGTGAATGTCGAACGCTAGCCTCCTGCTTTTCCCAAACCAGCCTGGCGATGCGCGGAAGCAGCCACTTTACCCGGCCGTGCCAACGCACCGTCGTCTCCGGCCGGATGAGACCGCGGCCGTAGATCGCGGCCACGTAGGCGACCACGTCGACATGATAAATCGTGAAGACCCGATAGCCGCGCCCGGCGAGCAGGGCGAAATCCGGTCCTTCGGAGACGTCATTGCTCAGGACCACCGTATCGCCCGGATCGTGACGCAGGATCTCTTCCGTCGAGGCTCGTTCAAAATCGTGCGAAAATTGCGCGTAAGCGCGCTCTCCGAAGCCGGCCAGATCGCGCCCGCTAGGCGCGGAACCGCCCAGAATCGCAGGAGTCAGCACGCGGAACGGAAAGGGGTGCGCCAGGTTCCATTCCGCGACCAGATGCTCGAACACCGCCGCGCCTCCACCCAAGGGAACCGCTTCGCCCGCATAGCCGCCATGCGCGGCGCTATAAATGATCACTAGGGCGCGTATTCGAGGACCAGCGCGGTGACGTCATCCCGAATCACCCCGCCCTCCGTGAACTGGTCGATCGTGTGAAGGAGGGCCATGTGAAGACCCGCGGCATCGAGCTCCGCATGATCCCGCAAGCAGACGCGGAGGCGTTCCGTTTCGAAGAACTCACCCTCCGCGTTTTCTCCCTCAGTGAGCCCGTCGCTGTAGATGACCACCTTATCGCCAGGCGCGAGCTGCGTCTGGATCATTTGAAATTGAGCGCCTTCCAGCATGCCCACGGGCATCCCGGACGTATGGAGTTTGCGCAAACGGCCGTCGGTGCTGACCAGGAACGGCGCGGGATGTCCCGCGTTAGAGTAACTGAGCAGACCTGTCGAATCGAGCGTGCAGTAAAAAATGGTGGCGTACTTCTCGCCGCGCGTGCGTTCGAGTAGAAAGGTATTCAGACAGTCCATCATCGCTTCGATTTGCGATGACTCGGCCGCCGCCATCAGAAACGTGCCCTGAAGCAGACTGGCGAGCAACGCTGAGCTGACGCCTTTTCCGGAGACGTCCGCAACCACGGCTGCCCAGAGGTTCGGGGAAACCTGACGGACATCGAAATAATCCCCGCCCACCTGGGTCGACGGCAGGCTGGATCCAGCCGCTCGAAACCACCCAGCGGCGGGAAGGGCCGAGGGCAACAGCCCTTGCTGGATCTGGCGCGCGATATTGAGCTCGTCTTCAATCCGCAGTTTCGCCCGCTCCTCTTCCATCAGGCGGGCGTTTTCGAGAATCGTCGAAGCTTCGATCGCGAGCGTCTGAAGCAGTTCCCGGTTTCCGGCGGAGAGATCGGCCGGCGCTTGCCGCGAATCCATGTAGAGCAGTCCAATGGTGGCCTCGGCGGTGGACGTGATACGAGTCTCTTCGGACGTGCCGCTGCGGATATGAACCAGCGGCAGGCAAACCACGCTACGGAGTTCGAGCGCCGCCACGGACATTTCCGGGCGGACGCCTTGCGCCTCCAGCGGGTCGAACGACATCGAGAGTAAATCGCGCCGCGAGTGCAGCGCCCGACGGATCACCGAAGTCGGGACGCGAAGGTCATCTGCCTCGAGCGCCTTGCCGTCCTGATCGCGCGCCACGGCGACTTCCAACTCCGGGTCTTTCCGCAACAGAAGAAATCCGCGTTCGCAACCGGTCACCGCGAGCGCGGCATCCACCACTGCGGTGAGAACCTCGTTGGTCGAAAGCGAATTCTGCAGCGCACGGGCAACCTCCATTAGGGACCGGAGCTTGGCAAGATTATTCCCCTCGGGAGTGTCCGCTCGCGAGGTGGAAGAGAAATGATCCAGAATCCGGTTGATTTCGCCGCCTTCAATCACGAACGTAAGCTGGTAAGAATCGCGGATCCCGAACTCGATGCGGTCCGAATTGCGGAGCACGTGGCGCGCAATCTGCTGTCCGTTGACCCAGGTGCCGTGACGGCTGTTTAGATCCTCGACCACGTAACTGCTGTTCTCCGCGACGATCCGTGCGTGACTTCGGGAGGCGCGGTTGTCGCGCAGCACCAGATGATTATCGGCGTGGCGGCCGATCAGGAACGGAAGAGGATCGAGTGCGAGTCTGGTACGCTGGCCCGAAGGATGCAACACGAGCAGCGCGGCCTGCGGGAGTGCTGCCGGGCCGGTCCCTTCACCCGTTGCCCCCGGGGCGGGCATCAACCTTGATCCCCGTTGCCTTTACTCCGCTTGGAAGGCACGACCTTCGAGCTGCCTGCCGTGGATGACGACAATTCAGCCACTTCCTGGGCGCGCAGAACCTGACAATGGGAACAGTAGCCGCCGATCTCCGTGCGGGCGAGCAGGATCTGAAACCCGAAGTGCGACTCTACTTGACGCCGCAGCTTCTGAAGCGGTTCTCCGAAGAATTCCTCGACCTTGCCGCAGCGCAGGCAGATCACGTGGGCGTGCTCCTGTTTCAGCCTGGTTTCGTAATAGTGTTGGTCGCCGCCGTAGTGCATCAAATCCAGCTCATCGACCAGCCCGCCCTCTTTGAGCAGCTTCAGGGTGCGATAGACCGTGACCCGATTCAGCTTGGGGTCCTTCTCTTGCGCCATCTGAAAGAGACTTTCGGCGTCCAGATGGCGGCCGGAATGATCGATCAGGTCCAGCAGGATCCGGCGCTGACGGGTGAGGCGCACGCCGCGCTTGCGCAGGGAATCCTGAATGGCTGCGGTAGGCATCTCTAGACACGAGGGTAGCAAATAAGGCCTAGCCAAAAATATTTGAAATTTTGACTCCACCGGCCGTCTGACCGATGATCTTGTTGTCCAGACTTGATCCAGGGAGGACAGCCGATGGAGACGTTCACAAAGCTGTTTGGCAGCCTGCT
>JBEKBK010000160.1:0-15511 GCA_050015435.1 Bryobacteraceae bacterium | reverse complement strand
GGATATACGAGGGGACGGTCGAGAAAAACGGAATTATGACGCCGATTGTCCGCACAATCGGCTACAATTGATGACGATGCGCCTTGTTTTGGTTCAATTGAGCGACATCCACTTCCATGCGGACAACAATTGGATCTCCGATAAGACGGCCAGGATTGCAGGAGCTGTTCACGCGGAAGATCCGACAGTGTCTGGGTGCATTCTTCTTTTTACAGGCGACATCGCCTTTTCGGGTAAGAGATCGGAATACGAACAGGCGTCACGCTTTTCCCAAGGCCTGAAGTCTGCGTTCATGTCGTACGGCGGCCCGGACGTCGCCGTCGTCATTGTTCCAGGAAATCACGACTGCGACTTCGACCGTGAGAGCGACACCCGCCACATGGCTCTTTCAAACATGACGAAAAGCCTTGCGGCATTGAGCCTTTCTGGCGATATAGTGCGCCAATGCGTAGCAGTCCAAGACGAGTTTTTTACCTTCCTTGCCCAGGAAACGGGGATGCCTTCCCTCTCGACACCGAACCGCTTATTTTACACAAGCGAACACGACTTCGACGGCTTTAGGCTGCGCCTAAACTCTTACAATACCTCGTGGCTTTCGCAAAAACACGAACACCAGGGGGAACTGCTTTATCCCGTTGATGCGGTCGCGCCGCTAATCTCCTCCCTTCCCCACGCGAACATCGTCCTTAGTCTACTTCACCATCCATACAACTGGTTCGCCTCAAACAACGGACGGGATCTCAAGAAACTCGTCGAAGCCACGTCTGATGTCGTGCTTACGGGTCACGAGCATGAGGTTGAAATTTATTCGAAGGTCTCTTTGTCCGGGCCGGAGCTGAAATATCTTGAGGGCGCTGTGCTCCAAACGAGTCCGAACTCGACTAGCGGATTTAACATACTGCACCTCGACGCCGCGACGCTCGAGTACCGCTTTACATCTCTTTCGTGGAAGAGTGGCATGTATCAGTGTGTTGAGGCCAGCCCTTGGGTTCCGATTAAGCGCCAGGCTCCCGTCACCGGAGAACACTTTGACAACAAGCCTGAATACGAGAAGATGCTTCACGATATTGGTACCGGCTTCACCCATCCCCGTGTAAAATCGGCGCTCCGTCTGGAAGATCTCTTTATCTATCCAGACCTGGTTCGACGCTCGTTTCAGAAGAGTGACCAGGGGGCCGGCGGTCGGATGGTTGAAAGCAAGAACGTCGTCGCGAAACTGTTGGAGTTCAGGCGATCTGTAATCGCCGGTTCGGACCTTTCGGGGAAATCAACGCTAGCCAGGTCGCTGTATTGCGATCTAAGGGCGAAAGGACTGGTTCCAGTTGCCCTTTCCGGTCGCGCCTTGAACGCTAGGAATCAGACCGAAGTACAGCGGGTGTTGGACTCAGCGGTCAGTGAGCAATACGGGTCCGTTTTCGTCGCAGCCTTCAACCAACTGCGTCCCGACCGTCGTGCGGTGATCATAGACGACTTCGACCATTGTTACCTAAACCCGAAGGGACAGCGCCAATTTCTTGAAATCGCGAGAGCAATCTTCGATACGATCATCATTATCGCTGATGAGTTCTTCGCGTTGGAAGAACTCAGTCAGCAGGCGCAGGACAACAGGCTGTTCTACGACTTCGAGAGTCTCGAGATCCGCGAGTTCGGTTATTTTCTTCGTGGAAAGCTGATCGAAAAGTGGGTCACCCTCGGCAGGGAACACTCAATCTCAAGAGCTGAGCTAGATCATGAAGTGCATACTCACGAGAATCTCATTGGTAGCCTCCTGGGCCGTAACTTGTTGCCGTCCCATCCTCTGACAATTCTCACTATTCTGCAAGCATGGGAGGCAACTCAAAGCCACGACACAAACACTGGCTCCTACGGTTTCCTATACGAGACTTTGATTCTCCAAGCCCTAGCCACAGCGGGATTCAAGGCGCCGGAGATTGACGTGATTATGACCTTTCTCGCGCGGATCGCCTACCGCATGTTCGAGGGGGACCGGGAAGATTTGGGTGAGATGGACGTGGACCAGGTGTCCCGGGACTACGTGGAATACTATAAAATCCGACTTCCGCGAGACATGTTCGACCGGCTTGACGACGCGAGGATCCTGCACAAGGAGGACGGTCAGTATAGCTTCAGGTATCCGTACTGTTTCTATTTTTTTGTGGCTCGGTACATCAGGGACAACATGTCAAGTCTGACCCGCGGGGCGGCCTTGTCAGAAACGGTCGCCGAGATGGTAGATCATGTTCACTACGAACGGTATGCTAATGTCTTGAGTTTTTACGTTTATCTGAGTAAGGATGAAAGAGCCATTGCCGCGGTCGTGAAGAACGCTCGACTTATATACGAGGAGCACCCACCATGTGACTTCGATTCGACCGTGTCATTCGTCAACGACTTGTACCTCAACAGGAGGGCGAAACAGCCTGATTCGTTGCTGCTCCCCCCGTCCTCTCCTCAGGTGAATCGCGACGAATTAAAGCGCGAGTTGGACAAGACAGATGAGCAGCGGGAAGAGGGATTGGAGCAGAGACGTAACGAGAGGGTGAAGTACGATAAGCAACTTTCTGACGTAATTAAAATTAACATCGCAACAAAAACGCTTCAGATACTCGGCCAGGTGGTGCGAAACTCCCCGGGGTCCTTACCCGGCAACATCAAACGCGACGTGGCGGCGGAGGCATACGCTCTCGGATTGCGAAGCCTGACTGCTGTGCTCGGTATCTCGGCAAATAATTTGGAGGGTCTGCGCCAGTATCTGATGGATATGATCCGGGAGTACAGGTTGACTCACAAGAGGTCTGAGGTGATCGATAAGGACCTTGAAAAAATGGCCGACGAAGGCGTGATTCAGCTGGCTCAGGCTTGCGCTCACGGCATGCTTAGGCGGATTTCGCAATGCATTGGACTGACACAACTTGAGGACATTTACTCTGAAATTCTGAGTCAGAGCGATGGTAAGATTTCCGTGAGGCTGATCGACCTGGCAATCAAATTGGACCACTTCGCGGATCCGCCCCTTGGCGCGGTGGCGGAGCTGGACGTAGCGCTGAAGGGTAATCATTATGCCCACAGAACGCTCCAGGACTTGGTGTTCGGCTTTCTCTACTTGAGAGACGTGGACTTCAAAGCGCGAAGCAAGCGGATGAGTAGGTTCAAGATCCAAGGCGGCGCGACAAAGATGTTGGTCGACAATCCGTCCAAGCGGGAGCGCCGGTGAGCGCTATTTCCTCCATGGTCTGGTTCGCGTTGAGTAAGTTTTTCGGCTGCGGCGCGGCGGGCCAGCCTTCGCGGGCTTAGGACGACGTTCCGGGCGCCTCGTGGCCGGTCTTTACGACGTACTCGGCGTAGGAGCCTGGAAAAGTAAGCGGGCGCTCGCCGAGCTCGAGGACGCGCGAGGCTAATCCGCGCAGGAAGGTGCGGTCGTGAGATACGAAGATCATGGTGCCTTCGAACTGCTTAAGCGAGTCGACCAGCATTTCCTTGGTGGCGAGATCGAGGTGATTGGTGGGCTCGTCGAGCACCAGGAAATTCGGCGGGTCATACAACATCCGGGCCATCGCGAGCCGTGATTTCTCGCCTCCGGAAAGCGAGCGGATGCGCTTATCGATGTCGTCGCCAGAAAACTGGAACGCGCCGGCTAGCGTGCGGAGCGACCCGATTCCATCCTGAGGAAAGTCCCGCTGGAGTTGCTCAAAGATCGTGAGTTCCGGATCCAGCACATCGAGCGATTGTTGCGCGAAATATCCCATCTTCAGGCTGGCGCCCAAGCGCACTTCGCCCGCGTCGGGCGCAAGCGCTCCGCCGATCATTTTGAGCAGAGTGGTCTTGCCTGCTCCGTTCCGTCCCATGACCGCCCAGCGTTCTCCACGGCGGATGATGAGATCGAATCCGTCGTAAATCACGCGCGGGCCGTATCGTTTGTGAAGGTCCTCGATGACCGCGACCTGATCGCCCGAGCGGGGGGGAACGCGAAACTCGAATTTCACCACGTGGCGTGTCTTCGGGAGCTCGATTTTCTCGATTTTGTCGAGCGCTTTAATCCGGCTTTGCACCTGCGCCGCTTTGGCCGCATGGGTCCGGAAACGGTCGATGAAACGCTGCTCCTTGGCGAACATCGCCTGTTGCCGGGCGAAAGCCGCCTGCTGATTGGTTTCGCGGATGGCGCGCTCGCGTTCGTAGAAGTCGTAATCGCCCGAGTAGACCAGGATTTCGCCTGAATCGATATCCGCCATTTTCGTGACGATACGGTTCATAAACTCGCGATCGTGCGAGGTCATCAGAAGCGTGCCCGGGTAGGACTTGAGGAATTGCTCGAGCCAGATGATCGACTCGATGTCGAGATGGTTGGTCGGCTCATCCATCAGCAGCACATCCGGACGGCCAAGGAGGACGCGCGCTAATGCGACACGCATTTTCCATCCGCCGGAGAGTTCGCCGACGTCGCCTTCAATCTGGTCGTCCGCGAAGCCGAGGCCGTGCAGAACTTCCTGAGCCTGGGCTTCCAGGCTGTAGCCGCCGAGGTGCTCGTATTCTTCCTGCACTTCACCAAAGCGGTGCAGGATTCGATCCATTTCGTCCGTCCGGTCCGGGTCCTCCATTGCGTGTTGCAGAGCTTCGAGCTCGTGATGGAGGTCGCCTGCGCGTCCGCTGCCCGCGATGGCTTCATCCAGGACCGAACGCCCGCTCATCTCTTCCACATCCTGGCGGAAATAACCGATGGTCAGCTTCTTGGGGACAGTGACCTCGCCCTCGTCGGGCGCTTCTTCGCCGACCACCATACGAAAAAGGGTCGTCTTGCCGGATCCGTTCGGACCGACAAGGCCAACCTTTTCTCCAGGGTTCAACTGGAAGGAGGCGTCCACGAAGATCAACTGCTTGCCGTACTGCTTATTGATATTAGAAAAGGAAATCAAACGGAAGAATCCAACGGGCGGGTGGTCATTAACCTTGATTGTACTCGCTATCCGGGTCCACCCCCTTACGGTCGTGGCTCGGTTTGCCAGTTTGCTGGGGGTTTGCGGATTATGCCGTCGACCACGCTGATGAGGGCGTTCATCCGCTCGGCCAGGTCGCTCATCCGATCCTTCAACTCGTTCAGCCCGTCGCGCAGCTCTTTCATCTCCGCATCGGTGCGCTTCTGGGCCTCGGCCAGCTCGCGCACCGTCTTCTCGGTACGCACCTGGGCATCGGTAAGGAGCACCTGGGCGGTAAGCAACTTATTGTGCTCGTCGCTGAATTTGACGTGATCGTCGATCAGGAGTTCCATGAGCCCCTCCATGCGATCAAGCCTCGATTTGCCGTGCCCGTTCTGATCGTTACCGGTAGGGTTCATCTAGCTGATTTAACTATAGCGCGCTCCCTATAGCGCCACTTTGCGCTTGACACTTCGGCGAAAATGAAGCATGGCTACTCCGCTCATCCCCAGTGCGCTGGACGCAAGCACCCAAGCTTTTCCCGTGTTAACACCGACGCAGATCGATCGCATTCGCCCGTTGGGCCGCGTACGGAATGTGCAGCGCGGCGAGATCCTGTTTGAGCCGAACGATACGGCGGTTCCGTTTTTTGTGCTGCTCACCGGAAGCATGGAAATCGTACAGCCGGGCCTGGACGGCGAGCGCGTGCTCGCGACCCACGGTCCGGGCGCATTCACAGGCGAGATGACGATGATCTCCGGGCAGGGCGCTCTGGTGCGCGGGCGCGTGCAGGAGCCTGGGGAGTTTCTCGAGCTCAGCAGCGACGCGCTGCGGCACCTGGTGGCGAGGGACGCTGAACTCAGCGAGATCCTGATGCGGGCGTTCATCTTGCGGAGGCTGGCGCTGATCAGCGCCGGCAGTTGTAACGTCATCCTGCTCGGCTCGCGGCACTCCGCTCAGACTTTGGTGTTACGGGAGTTTCTTACCCGCAACGCGTATCCGTACACGTATATCGATCTCGATACGGACCGGCCTTCGCAGGCGTTACTGGACCGGTTCGAAGTGAAGGCATCGGAAGTGCCGGTGGTGATATGCAACGGGCGTGATGTTCTGCGGAGCCCGTCGATTCAGGAACTCGCGAATTGTCTGGGATTCAACAGCAGCATCGACGGGACGCACTTGCGGGATGTGATCATCCTGGGCGCGGGACCGGCGGGACTGGCGGCTGCGGTTTACGCGGCTTCGGAAGGCCTGGATGTTCTGATGGTCGAGACGCACGCCCCCGGCGGGCAGGCGGGATCAAGTTCGAAAATCGAAAACTACTTGGGGTTCCCGACCGGACTTTCGGGCAACGAGCTGGCGGCGCGCGCGACCGCCCAGGCGCAGAAGTTCGGCGCAAGCATGATGATCGCGCGCAGCGCCATCCGGCTTCTGTGCGCACGGCGTCCCTATGAAATCGTGCTGGACAGCGGCGACACGCTCGCAGCGCGCGCGGTGGTGATTGCAACCGGAGCGCAATACAAGAAGCCGAACCTCGCGAATCTGGAGAAGTTCGAAGGCGAAGGAATTTACTATGGCGCCACTTACATGGAGGCGCAGTTGTGCGAGGGCGAGGAGGTCGCGGTGGTGGGAGGCGCAAACTCGGCGGGGCAGGCCGCAGTGTTCCTATCGCAAACCGCGCGCAAGGTGCACATGATGGTGCGGGCGGCGGAATTGTCGAGCACCATGTCTCGCTACCTGATCCAGCGGCTGACGGAGAATCCGAAAGTCGATCTGCATTTCAACACTGAAATTGTCGCGCTGCGCGGCGACGAGCGCTTGGACGGTGCGGAGTGGCATAACCGAAAGACGGGCGAAACCACGAGTTGCCCGGTGCGCCACGTGTTCATTATGACGGGCGCGTCGCCGCGAACGGAGTGGCTGAGGGGGTGCGTTGCGCTCGACAATAAGGGCTTCATTCTCACGGGACGCGATCTGGATGCCCCGGCGGAAGCGGATGGGAATCCGCGCTGGCCGCTCACACGGGTACCTCTAATGCTGGAAACCAGTCTGCCTGGAGTTTTCGCGGTGGGTGATGCGCGGGCGGGCAACGTGAAACGCGTCGCGGCGGCCGTGGGCGAGGGCGCGATCAGCATTCAGTTGGTTCACCAGGCGTTGGCTGAGCTGTGAACGCCAACCCATTAAATTGCTGTGCATGAACGTGAATAAACGTGAATAAAAACTAGAGAGAATCTGTTACCAGGATTCGACCCTTCGCTCCTAACGCGGTTTCTCCATTCTGGTTTTGGATGCGCCCTCGCAATTCGACCACGTCTCCCTTGAGCTTGGGATTCGGCGTGACTCTTACGACCAACCATTCGAGGCGAATCGTTTCGTCCGCATAGATCGGACGGCGGAAACGAACCCAGAACTCAAGGCCGACCATGGCGGCGCGTTTGGAATAGTGGGACGCGGTGAGGCCCAGCAGAAGCGCTGTGGTATGTGTTCCGCTAGCGATCGTCCGGCCGTAGCGCGTGGTTGCCGCGAATGCCGGATCGTGATGCACGGGGTTGGTGTCGCCAACTCCGTCGGCGTAGGCGGAGACTATTCCGGGAGTGAGCTTGATCTCCGAGGAGAAGCGTTCTCTGGGAAAGGCGGGCACGTTTATCCTTGAACCGCTCCCTCACGGTCGCGGCTCGGTACCAATTTATCACTCTATTCGTCGCGCAGGACTTCGAGAGGTTTTTGGCGGAGGATGCGGATGCTTGCGAGCCACCCGGAAACGTTCGCGAGCAGCGCAGTGAGTACGACTGCCGATAGCGTCGCTTTGGGATCGAACTGGAAGTGGGCGTTGAGCAGACGTTTGAGGACCAGGGCGGTGAAGATGGTCGCAAGAATCGCTCCCGCAAGGCCGGCTACGAAGCCGAGGGTCAGGAACTCGACCGAGAAGATCCGCATCACGTGCCGGCGGGTTGCGCCCAGCGTCTTCAGAATGACTACTTCGCGCACGCGGCGGAAGCGCGTTCCCGCGACGCTAGCCGCGAGGATTACGGCGCCGGCGAGGATGGCGAATCCGGAGAGGAAGCGAATCACGAGTGCGATCTGATTCACTACTTCCTGCACGATTTCGAGAGCGTCCGCGATATTCACCACCGTCACAGTTGGGTATTTCTCGAACGCGGCACGCTGGAACGCGCCTACTGAAGATGGTTTAATCCGCACGCCCCCGTCGAAGCTCGCCGGGAGCCCCTGCAAAGCTGGGTGGTTGAACACGAACGCGGTGGTGGGCATGAAGCGCCGCTCTTCCCACTCGTGCAGCGCGACCACCTTGGCTTGAATGGTGCGCCCGCTGGATTGCATTTCGATCCATGAGCCGGGCCGGAGGTTCAGGCGCTTAGCGGTTTCCAGATTCACGGATACTACCGGCGCGGCGTTGGGAAGGAGCGCATCCTTGGACCACCACTTGCCTTCCCTGACCCGAACATAATCCGGTTGCAGGCCTTCCCACATCACGGACGTAGTGAAACGAAATCTGCCGGCGGCGGGCGTGCCGTTGGTGCTGACCAGGCGCGCGGCAACACGCGGGACAAATTCAGGCGGACTGAGAACGTCGGCTTGCGCGAGGATCAGTTGCTTGAGGGGCTCGACTTGCGCCTCTGTGACGCCAACCAGATACACGTTCGGTGCGCCTGGAGGGGCGGTGCTGATCACCTGGGAGACGACGGAATCCTGCACCAGGTATACAGTGAGCGTGAACATCACGCCGAGTCCGAGCGCAACCAGGATGGCTTGTGCCTGATTGCCTTGCCGGTAGAGATTTGCCATGCCTTGGCGCACGAGGGATGGAATCCGCCACGGCGAGTTCCCCACCAGGGTTCGGAGGGATCTGAGCATGAGCCAAGCCACTGCGGTCAGAGCGATCAACGCGACCGTGAGCCCGCCGGCGAAATATTCACCGACCCTGCGCGAATCCGCGAGCCAGGCGGAGATGCCGCCGATGCCGATCAAGATGACCCCGGCCGACGCGAGAGCCTCGCGCGCTTCGAGCATGCGACGGTACCAGGGAAGTTTCGCCTCGGGCATGCCGCGACGTAGGATCAGCGCGGGGCGAATTTTGCGAATCGCGAGCAACGGTGGCACGGTGAACAGGAGGGTGGTCAGGATAGCTACCGCGATTCCCTGCCCCGCTGCCGCGAAATGCCATCCCATCGCCGCGCTCACCGAAAAATACTTGCGGATCAAAAACGGAAACACCTGCTCCACGGCACGCCCAACGGCGATGCCCACCAGTCCGCCGACCATGCCCAGCATCAGCGTCTGGAGCATGTAAATCCGGATGATCTCGATCGATGTTCCACCGAGCGATTTCATCACCGCAATGTGATCCATCTTCTGCTGCAAATGGGCGTGCATCGCCATGGCGACGCCGATGGCTCCCACGATGAGCGCGATGAGGCTGACCAGGCTCAAGAAGGTAGTGGCCTGATCGAGCCCGTTGGTGATGATCGGATTTGACTCGCGAAAATCCACGACTAACGCGTCCGGAAGAGCTCGCCGGATCGACCGGCGGACTGTTTCCACGGGTGGCGCATTCGGTTCAAGTTTGAAAAGGTAACGCTGGGTGGCGCGGCTTCCGGCTTGCATTAATCCGGCGCGTTCGAATGCGCTGCGCGACATCATCAGGCGCAGGCCGATGTTCATGCTGGCCGACATGCGGTCCGGTTCGGTGACGATGGTGGCGACGATCCGAAAATCGCGCAGGCCGATGCGCACTACATCGCCGATTTTCAGCCGGAGACGGATCAACAGGTCTTCGCCGACCACCACAGTATCGTCGGTGAGCGCGGACGCCAGAGGCATGTCAGGCCGCAAGGCAAACGTACCGTAATACGGATATTTGGCGGGGTCCACGGCTTTGAGCGAGGCCAGAACCGGGATCGCCGTTTGCGCTGCTCCGGGGGAATTTGCCGCAGCCATCGAGACGGTTTCGGTTATCCAGGTATGGTCGACACCGCGGGAGGCCAACTCGTCCAGTTGCGCGATCTGCGCGTCGTTCGGCATCAGGAACTGGCGCGCCGTCAAATCGGCGGCCATTACTGTTCGCGCCTCTTTGGACAGCATGGAATGGAAGCTTTCGCTGAAGCCGCGCACTCCCGAAAGAGCTCCTACGCCGACTGCTACGGCCAATACGACGAAAAGAAACTTGGTGAGGGAAGAACGTGTCTCGCGCCAGGCGATGCGAGCGGCGGTTCGAAACGACAGTTTCAACGCGCAGCTCCCGCAGGTTCGCAGATCTCGTCGGCGACAATCTTGCCGTCGCGGACGGTGACGATCCGATCCGCGCGCGAAGTGAGCGAGGCATCGTGCGTGACTAACACAAGCGTAGTCCCTTCCTGGCGGTTGAGCGAGATGAGCAGATCGAGAACGTGCGCGCCGTTGGCGGTGTCGAGGTTTCCGGTAGGCTCGTCCGCCATCAGGATCGGCGGCTTCATCATAAAGGCCCGCGCGAGCGCGACGCGCTGCTGCTCGCCGCCGGAAAGTTGTATGGGATAGTGATCCAGGCGATCCGCGAGTCCTACGCTTTCGAGCAACTTGCGGGCGCGGGCCAAACCATCACGGACGTCGCCGCCGGCGAGCTCGTGAGGGAGCAGCACATTTTCTTCGGCTGTAAGGGTCGGGATGAGCTGATAGGACTGAAAGACGAAGCCGATTTTTCGACCTCGGACCACGGCAAGCTTATCCTCGCTAAGACCGGCGATTTCCGTATCGTCGATCACGATGCTGCCCGAGGTGGGCGTATCGAGACCGGCAAGGAGACCCAACAGAGTGCTTTTTCCGCTGCCCGACGCTCCGACGATCGCCACGAACTGGCCGGCTGGAACCTCGAGATCGACGCCTCTTAGGATCTCCACGCGATGGGTTCCGGTGTCGATGATTTTGGTCAGGGCGTGGGCTTGAAGAATGAACATCTATGCTCTTCTATTATGATGGCAACAGGATGAGACTGTCCTTATATTCGGCATGTTTGACCGTGTTGATCGTGGCCTGCGGTTGTTCACGGCCGCATGAGCAAACCGAAGAATTCCGGCCTGCGCCGGCCGCGCCGCCTGCCGACGATCGCCCGGTTATCGCGGTCTTCGGCGATAGCATCAGCGCCGGCTACAACCTGCCTGCGGGTGAGAGCTTTCCCGATTATCTACAAAAGAAGCTCGACGCGGGAGGATATAAATGGCACGTCGTGAACCTGGGGATCAGCGGCGATACGACCGAGGAAGGCGCGGCGCGGATCGATTCGGCGACGTCGCTCAAGCCTCAAATCGTGGTCCTGGAACTCGGCGGAAACGACGGGCTGCGCGGGATGCCGCTCGACGCGACACGGGCGAATCTGGATCGAATGATTGTGGCTTTTCAAGCCGCCGGCGCGCGAGTCGTTCTGGCGGGAATGACGTTGCCTCCTAATTATGGTCCTGACTACATTGAGGGGTTTCAAAAAATCTATAAAGATCTGGCGGCGAAGTACAAGATGACTTTCATTCCGTTTCTGTATGCTGACATTCTTACCAAGGATTTTCGTTACATACAGCACGATGGTATTCACCCCACCGCAGAAGGCAGCGAAATCATCTCGGGCACCGTGCTGCGGGCTCTACAGCCGCTGCTACGATAAATAATCCACAATGAGCCTCTTCACCTCCGATAAGCCCGAGGCGGTACAAGCGCGCGACCTGCGCACGTACCGGCACTTCGACCTGCTGCTGGCAATTTTTCTGGTGGTGCTGCTGATCTCGAACCTGGTGGGCCAGAAGCTTTGTAAGATCGGACCGTTTGTGATCAGCGGCGCACAGCTTCTGTTTCCGATCACCTACATCTTCGGGGATATTTTCACGGAGGTATATGGCTACGCGGCATCGCGCCGCGCGATCTGGTTGGGATTTCTAGCCAATGGGCTGCTGGCGGTGATGGGCCTGATCACCGTATGGCTTCCGCCCGCACCCGGCTGGCACAATCAGGAGGCGTTCGCCACGGTCTTTTATCAGATTCCGCGGTTGATCGTCGCGAGCCTCATTGCGTACTGGTGCGGTGAATTCACGAATTCCTATACGCTGGCGAAAATGAAGTTGTGGACCGGCGGTAGGATGCTGTGGACTCGTACCGTCGGCTCGACTGTGACCGGCCAGTTCGTGGATACCGTCATTCTGGTGATCATCGGATTCGGCGGCACGGCGCCACCTATGACGCTGGCGATTCTCGCGGCGTCTGCGTATATAGGTAAGGTGGTCTATGAGGTGGTGGCGACGCCGGTGACCTACGCGATCGTGGGCTTTTTGAAGCATTCCGAAGGCCTGGATGCGTTCGACTATGAGAGCAACTTCAACCCGTTCCACTTGAGTACACACTCATGAAAAGCTTCCTCGCGTTTATTTGTTGTGTTCCGCTGCTGGCGCAGATGCCGGCGGAGCTTGAAAAAAAGCTCGATGAAAGAATCACGTCTTCGCTAAAGTCAACCGGCGCGCCGAGTGTTTCGGTGGCCGTCGTCCAGAATGGAAAGCTGGCTTATGCGAAGGCGTTCGGGAGCGCGGATCTAGCGGCAGGGCGGGCGGCAGACGTCAACACGCGCTATTCGGTGGGATCGATTTCGAAGCAATTCACGGTCGCGGCGTTGTTGCTTTTACAGGAACAGGGTCTGTTGTCGCTTGAAGACCCGGTTTCCAAATACTTTCCCGATCTGACGCGGGCGAGCGAAGTCACCATCCGGGAGCTGCTCTCTCACACTTCGGGTTATGAAGATTACGCCCCGCAGGATTACATCATTCCGGCATGGTTCCAGCCAACCACGCCTCGGGCGATTCTCGACACATGGGCCAAGAAGCCGCTGAATTTCGATCCGGGCACGAAGTGGCAGTACAGCAACACGAACTACGTTCTGGCTGGAGAGATTTTCGAAAAAGTGTCCGGACGGCCGCTGGTCGCGTTCCTGCGTGAGAAAATCTTCCAACCGCTCGGGATGCAATCCGCTGCCGACTGGCCTCCCGAGCAAGCTGCCGACGCCCAGCCTTACACGCGGTACGCGATTGGCCCGCCCCGGCCCACGAAACGCGAGGGCGCGGGATGGTACTTCGCGGCGGGCGAGCTGGCGATGACTCCGACAGATCTGGCGAAGTGGGATATTGCGTTCCTCCAAAAGAAGATTCTTTCGCCGCGATCCTATGAGGAGTTCACGCGCGAGGTGAAACTAAAGAACGGCGACTCCACGCATTACGCGCTTGGTTTGGACGTTGGCGAGATGCGCAATGTTCCGATCTTCGAGCACGGCGGCGAAGTGTCCGGTTTTCTCTCGTCGAACACTGTACTTCCGACCCGCCAGGGCGCGATTGTGGTTCTCTCGAATCAAGACGTGCTCAACCTGGTGGGACCCGTGTCGCGGCAGATCGCGTCGCTGGTCTTTCTGCCCGAACAGAGAGAACTATCTGGTAAAGACACGAAACAGGTTGAGGCGATTATCGAGGGCTTGCAAAAGGGCACGATCGATCGGGCTTTGTTTACGGACAACGCGAACAGCTACTTCTCTGAGGCCGCGTTGCGCGACTGCAAAACGTCGATGGAGCCGCTGGGCAAGCTCAAAGCAGTCACACCGGTTTCGGAGAATTTGCGCGGCGGCATGACGCATCGGTCCTATCGCGCGGAATTCGCTAATAAAACTCTGCGGCTGAATATCTATCTGTTGCCCGACGGTAAGTACGAGCAGTTCCTGGTTGAGGAACAGGCCGAATAGCGATGCGGTGGGCGCTATTCTTGTTCGCGCTGGTTGCGGCGTTCGGCCAAGATACGCGCGTCATCCTGCTGGGAACGGGCACGCCCAATCCGGAGCCGGAGCATTCTGGTCCGGCTGTCGCAGTGGTTTCGGGCGACCGCGTGTACATCGTCGATTGCGGGCCGGGTATTGTACGTCGCGCGGTTCAGGCGGGGATCGCAATGGATCAGCTTACGCTCGCGTTCATCACCCATCTGCATTCGGATCATACGGTCGGATACCCGGATCTGATCTTTACGCCGGCTGTGACGGGCCGGACGGCGGCGCTCGAAGTGTACGGACCACCTGGGTTGCGTGCCATGACCGATCACATCATGAGCGCTTGGAAGGAAGATATGGATATCCGGCTGCACGGACTGGAGCCCGCATTGCCGCAGGCCTACGTCGTACATGCTCATGAGGTGAAGGCCGGCGAAATTTATCGGGATTCCGTGATGCGCGTTACTGCGATTCCAGTCGACCATGGGAACTGGAAATTTGCGTATGGGTACCGTTTCGAGGCGAGAGACAAGGTCATCGTGATTTCGGGCGATACGACTTACAGCCGGCGGCTGATTGACGCGGCTAAGGACGTGGATATTCTGGTCCACGAGGTTTATTCGGCGGCGGGTCTGGCGAAGCGAACAGCGGATTGGCAGAAGTATCACTCGACGTTCCACACGTCGGGTGGGGATGTGGGCCGGATCGCGGCGGAAGTGAGGCCGAAAAAGCTGGTGCTGTATCACGAGCTGCCGTTCACGGAGACGCGTGAGGAGATCATGCGTGAGGTGCGGGCGCAGTATGACGGCGAGGTGATTGAGGGGCGGGATTTGCAGGTAATCCGCTAGGAGCTAGGACACGTGCAGAGCCGGCCCGTTGCGTTTGTCACGGTGCGGCTTCACTGTGATCTCGACATCCTGGTTGAGCGCTACAAGGAAGCGGAGCAGACGCTCGACTGAGACTTGGCGGAATTCGCCGCGCAGCATTTTCGAGACGTCGGGCTGACGTACGCCGAACAGATCCGCAGCTTCCACCTGTTTCATGCCGCGCTGCTTCATTATGGCGTCGATCTTGTAAACAAGTTGGGCTTTAACGAAATGCTCCTCTGCATTCGGCATGCCGAGGTCTTTGAATACGTTGCGGCCTCCGGTTTCGTATTTCTTCTTGCTCATGATTCCCTCACTTTTGCAATTTCGGCAGCTTCGCGCAGACGCTGATGAATCAAATCCATGTCCAGCCGAGGCGTTTCCCGCCCGGATTTCGATTTCTTCTTGAAGGCGTGGAGGACGTAGATTGCCCCGGCGTGCCGCAATGTATAGACGGCGCGGAACGTGTCGCCCCGGTGATCTTCAACAATCTCGAGCACCCCCGCACCACCGAACCCGCTGAGCGCCTTTGCGTCGCGATGCTTGCCGCCTCGCTGCGCGACAAACAGGGCATAGCCAATGTGATCCTGAACCGGCTCGGGGAATTTGCGCAAATCGCTGAGGCTCGATCCCATCCAAATGACCGGCTTGAAGGGCGGTTCGTCAGGCATGGCCGGTTGGATATAGTGATTTCACTATATCATTTCGTTAACAAGGCGCGCTCACGCCGAAGCCTTGCATGATCCGCTCTGGAGCTAACCTGAATGGATGGAGTGTCGGCCCTGTCTCGGTACCGAAATTTCACGGTTTGGTCGGGGCTACTGCGCGCTTTGCAACGGAGATGGAACGCTTCCCGATACCAGACTGGGCAACCCTAGTTGTGTGCCTTGTCTCGGCACCGGAATTTCTAGGTTTGTTCAAGGGTTTTGCGAAAAGTGTGGTGGCTGGGGGCTGCGCCCGAGCGA
>JBEKBK010000159.1:0-15561 GCA_050015435.1 Bryobacteraceae bacterium | reverse complement strand
CTCTCCACCATCCGTAGAGACAAAAATACCCCCTTGCGTTCCATCGGGCATGTATCGGGTATAGCGCGCCCAGGCTGACAAATACATCCTGGACGGACTCTCCGGGTCCACAGTAAGGCTCACTGGTCCGTTCACCCCGTCTGGAAGTGCCACCCGTTCCCAGGTCTCCGCGCCATTGCGCGAGCGAAACAACATTCCATCGTTGTCGTTGCCATATTTCCCATCTTCGGAACGGCGCTCCGTTACCGCATAGAGGACGCCGTCTTTACCTTGGGCAAGGCGCCAGACCCGGGGGGTTGGCGAAGGGAGCCCGTGATCCTTCAGCGTCCAGGATTTGCCGCCGTCCGTGCTCTTGTAGACTCCAACATCGAACGCTGCCACGTAGAGCACGCGTGCGTTGGGCGGACTCGACGGGTCCAATAGAATGTGCGTCGCTCCGACGTCGGGCATGCCCTGAACTGAAGGCTTCCAACTTCGGCCGCCGTCTTCGCTTATGAGAACGCCGCCGTGAAAATCCTTGACGTTTTTCATTCGCAGGATCATTCGCAGGCGGGGAAGATCGTGACGGTCGGATGCCACCGCCCACATCCGGCCCCTTACAGCCGGGTCGAATGTCAGCCAATATACGGTGTTTCTCCACGCCCGCGGGATGCCGTCGATCGAGTGGATCCAACTCGCGCCGCCATCCTCGCTGCGGAATAGGCCGATGTCCGTATAGGTGATGAAGATCCGCTTCGAATCGAACGGATCGAAGTGAACTCCGTAACTTGTCGTTACGTCGAGTCCAGTCGAGGTGTATCCGTTTTCTGAAAGACGCTGCGAGTAAACTGGCTGCCAGGTTTGGCCGCCGTCCCTGGATCGCATGGTGCGGCCAAGATCAGTGCCGAAAACGATTTCCGGATTGGAGGGCGCGACGGCTAAACCAAGCGGATTCTCTCCCCAGTCCGGTCCATAACTCTGGCCGAGCCAGGAATCCGTCACGTTAGGCGCGCTTTCATATGACTCCTTCCAGACCAGTTTCCAGTTCGTGCCTGCGTCTTCTGTTTTTGCGACTCCGAAGAACTTTTGCTTACCCGTCGAAGGGGTCAGCAGGCCGTTGTAAGAAACGTAGGCGAGGGCGGGTTGATGCGGGCTTACCGCAACCGCTTGGATATCGGGAAAGTAGTCGCCCACAAAACTCTTGAAGCCTTGGTATGCCGGCAGCCAGGACTGTCCGCCATCCTTCGTCAGAAAGACACCGCCGGCAAAGGCGGCAGCCCCGGCGTGTGCATCCGAAGCCACATAGATCCATGGTTTTCCGCCATTGGCCGGAAATCCGGCGCTGACGCTATAAGCCCACTTGACTCCAGGCGGCAGAGATCCCTCCCGCCAAGCGCCGTTTTCAAAAACACCAACCGAAGTGGACCCTGCGAGATAGAGCGAGCGATTGCCTGGCGGCGATGCCGGGTCGACAAAAATTCTCATCGCAGCCCCCACGGTACCCTTCTTCTCCCAAGTCTTGCCGAGATTTCTGGAAATAAAGAGAGTCCTGCCCGCGAGCAGATAGATTGTTTTCGAATCCTGCGGGTCGATCGCGAACGCCACGACTCCGCCCAAATAGCCGGCGCGCGTCGTCAGCATGGTTTCAGCTTCGTCATCGTGAATTTGCAGGTTGGTGATGGAGTCGGGGAAAATCAGGCTCCATTTCCTGCCAAGGTCCTCGCTACGCCACAACCCGGTTGTACCAGCGGCTGCATAGATCACATTTCGATCGGCGGGATCGAATCCAAAGTTCCGGACGACGCTACGCAGATTGAACTCCCGCCAGCTTGTGCCGCCATCGACGGAGATGTAAGAGCCTCCCATATCACAGGCCACCAGGACGATGTTAGGATCCAGCGGACTGATAGCCGGGTTGTATTGAGCGCCTCCGCCGCCTGGACCGACGATGCGCCATCGGTCGAATCGTGGCGGTGAAATCGCTTTCGGGCTGATGGCCTGCTTCGAGGCGCGCTGTGGTGGCTGTGCGGGTTGGCTTCGCAGGCGATGCGGAAACGCGATCACGCCGAACAGCGTCATCGTCACGAAGCCCGTACACAAAATTGACAAACGGCTAGCCGGAAAGGACATGATTGAGTTATGATCTTCTTTTAGAGACTGCCCTCGACGAAATGAGCTCTCGCACGGTGTATGGTCGTTTTTTCGAACACGTTTTCCTCCCGATTCACGGACTTCTGAGAAAGCGCAGCTACCTCGATCATCGCCGCTTTCTTGAGAAGAGCCAATGGTGGTCTCCTGAGGAAATCAGATCCTATCAATGGACGGAGTTGCAGAAACTGTTCGCACATGCGTTTCATTCCGTTCCCTATTATCGGAGAAAGTACGCCGCGGTCGGATTCGAACTGAATGACCTCAAGACTTGGAAAGACTTCGCGCGCCTGCCCATACTGACCAGGGAAGAAGTGAATGCGCATCGGGAAGAACTGTGCTCGAACGCATTTCGCGGCAAGCTGATGCCGCACGCAACCGGCGGCTCCAGTGGCGTGCCAGTTCGCTTTTTCAGGACGCTGGAGTCATACGATTGGCGCACAGCGTGCTCAGACCGGGCCTATGAATGGAGCGGCTGGCGGTTGGGTGAGCGATCCGTGTATCTGTGGGGCGCGGCGGTCGGCCGTGTTCCAAGAACCGCAGCCCTTAAGAAAAAAACCTATGAGCATATCCGTCGGCAGCTTATTTTCAACACCTTTTCTCATAACGCTCAAGTGTGGAATACGGTCTACGAAAGCATCCGCCGCTTCAAGCCCGTCTTGGTCGTCGGATATGTTTCAAGTTTGTTGGAATTCTCGCGATTCTTGTCGTCGAGCGCGAAAACCCTATCTGGATTGAAGGGTGTAATCACCGCTGCGGAACCTCTGTCGGAAAAAACTCGCGCGTATATCGCGGACGCCTTAGGGGCTCCCGTATTCAACACGTATGGTTCCAGGGAGTTTATGTCCATCGCGGGGGAGTGTTCGGAGCACCGCGGACTGCACGTGCATTCCGAGAATTTGCTTGTAGAAACGGATTTGCCGCCGGAACAAGGAGCCAGCAGGATCCTAGTGACGGATCTGCACAACTACGGGATGCCATTTATCAAGTACGCCATGGGCGACCTTGGCGTACTCGGTGAAGCGCCTTGTACTTGCGGTCGTGGCCTGCCGTTGCTCTCATCGATTGACGGCCGGGAACTGGACCGTGTCAAGACCGCTTCAGGAAGGTTCATTTCCTGTCTGTACTTCGTGCACCTGATGAAGGATTTGCCGGAGGTGCTCGAGTTTCAGGTACAACAAAGGTCGATCGAGGAAATCTCCGTCTCGGTCGTGCTAGCTGAAGGCATTTCCGCGAAGAGCCAGGCGCTCTTTGACGGCGAGATGAAAAAGGTTCTCGGCGACCAGGTGAACGTGAAGCTGGTGCCCGTGGAGCACATCGCCAGGAGCCAATCCGGCAAACACAAAGTCATCATAGGCATCGAGTGAGCCAGTCAACGACCGGCCGCGACGCATTCCAGATACAGATCCGCATAGGCCTTCCACATAGGCTCGGCCGAGTAATGTTCTTCAAAATAGCGCCGGTTCTGCTCTCCAAGGTGTGCCAATTCTCCCCGGCGCTCGGCGTAGTCCAGAATCGCCGATGCGACGCCGGTGACGTCGCCGGCGGGCACCAGCCGCGCCCCGCGTAATTCGCGAGCGACCTCTGGAATCCCGCCAACTTCGCTTACGATGAGCGGAAGACCGGCAGCCATCGCTTCCAACATCGATAACGGCAATCCCTCAGACCTGGAGATAAGGGCAAAAACGTCGGCACGCGACAGCAAATCCCCCACATCGTCACGATCTCCCAGAAAGCTCACCAGTTCGGCGATGTCTAGGCTCTGGGCGAGTTCCTTCAACTGGCTCTCCATCGGCCCGCTTCCCACGATCATCAGCGACAAATCGGGAATCCGCATCCGGATCAGTGCGATCGCTCGGAGCAGAGTTTCGTGATCTTTCGGAAGCTTTAAACGGGCGACGCTAATAACCGCGAATCCTGATCTGGCTGTTGTACCGGACGCCTTGAGCGCGCGCGGCTCGGCACCATTTCGAATCGTAATTGTCTTGGAGATCTGCGCGAACGGCAGCGCGGCCATCGAGGTCCGGCTCGATTCCGAAACCATCACGACCCGGTCGCAGAAACGTGCCGCAGTCCAGAACCGGCGCTCTCTCTTGAGGCTGGCGCCCTCCGCAAAGGACCCGTGGCGGGTGCTGACAACGCCACCGGCACGGGCAAGCCACGCTGCGGGAGCGCCGAGAAGTGTCGCCGTGACATTGTGGCAATGCACGACGTTGGTGCGCACTCGCCGAAACTGCTGGACTAGCTCGAGTGCCGCGCGAAACGTCGACCAGGAATTGCTTCTAGCGGGTTTATGCCGGCACACGTACACATCGATTCCGGCGTTTCGAAGCTGGTCACCCAAAGGGCCATCCTGAAATAAGCACACGACATGGACAGCGTGGCCCTGGCGTCGCTGCGTTTGAGATAAAGACGCGACCATTATCTCTGCGCCTCCGATTTCCAGCGTATCGATGACGTGCGTGATGCTCAGGAACGGCATACACTAACGAATCCGGAGAATCGCGCGAGGTCATGAGTGCAAACCTTCAGCGCGGACTACCTCACTCCCACGATCGTGTTCGGTACCTGGCGCGCCGCCACGCACGAGCGGATCAGACCGGCATACTCGGCAGTCAATCGCGACCGCTCATACCGCTGAATGGCTTCGCGGTCCGGTCGCAAAGCGGCGGCGGTCGCCGGATCGGCGGATCGCCGAAGAACTTGCCGGATCTGTCCGATGTCCGAGCCGTCCGCCAGCAGGGCCGAGCCGGACTCACGGAGAATGCGATCTGCATCGCTCCGGGGTGGGACCAATCCAATCACGGGTTTTCCGCTCGCAAGATATTCATACAATTTTCCGGGAACATTGAAGCGGTCTGCCCATGGCAACAGCAGGTAATCGGATTCCTCCATGTGGCGCACCGCCTCTCCATGCGGGACAAATCCGATGAACTTAGTGCTGCTCTTGCGGTGCGTCAAAAGACTGCGATCGAATTCCTCTGCGATCCTCCCGATGAACCGAGTCTCGAAGCGCGACCGAATCTCTTCAGGCAAGGAATCGAGTGCGTCCAGATATGCGGCCGGCGAGGTCGGCCGGTAAACCGTCCCCAGGTGCGCCACGACGATTTTGTCCGTTCCGTGCGGGCGCGAGCGAAAGGACTCAAACTCGGCGGCGTCATAGCCATTGAAGATGAGACCGAACTTCTCGTCGGGTTGATCGGAGTAGCGCGCGCGCATCGCGTCCCGGGTCGCCTGCGTCACGGTTACGACGCGATCCGAAAGTTCGACCGTGTTTCGCTCAATCTCCCTCGCTTGCGTGCGGACAAAATCATCGCCCCGGAAGGCGAACTCATTCAAAAAGTAGTTCAGCCATTCGTCTCGCACCTCGCTAATGAGATGAATGTGGGGGTAGCGCAGCTTGAGAGCGTTGCCGATCAGGAAAGCGGAAAATGGAGGCGCAGTGACCAGGACAAAATTGATTTTTTCGCGTTCGATGAGACTTGCCGCTTTTCGAAACGCGAACGGACGCCAAAGAACCTGCGGATCGGGGGAGAGCAGCCGCGTTACGCGGGCCGCAAGGCGGTACTTCAAACCTCCGGCGGCCGAGTTCGTCGTCCCGCTGGAATCAGTTCGGGCGTTCTTCCCCTTGATCCTCGACCACAGTTTCTTTCGAAGAAAGAACGGGGGTTCGAGAGTCCAGGCACGATGAATGCGAACGGCGCTCGGGATCTGATCGAGCAGCGCTTCATCGTACGTCGGAACAGCCGGATTCCGTGTGGTCAGCACATGGACTTCGAATTGATTCTGAGGAAGATACTTGGCCAGGCTGAGCGCCCGCAGCACTTGAATACCGCCAGCCGGCGGAAAATAGCACGAAATGAGAAGGAGCTTATCGGCAGGCATGGTCACCTTGGACTCAGACTCGCGCCACGCGGTTGCTTACGCGTCCGGAGGACCAGCCCTGTTCCTCCAGAACCTGGAGACAGACGTCGTAAATTTCCCGCGCCGAATCTTCCCAGCTCCGGCTGAACTTCGCGGCAATCCATTCCTCATCCCAGGCTCGATCGAGGCCCGCTGATAATGCCTCAGCCAACTGTGCAGCATCTTGGGGAGGAGTCAAGATACCGCATGTGTGGTCGACGATCTCCGGAATGCCGCCGACATTCGACGCGACTACCGCGCGCCCACACGACAATGCTTCCATGATCACATTCGGAAATCCTTCCGAGTGACTTGGCAGACACAGCAGATTCGACGCCGTCAGCCATTGGGCAACGCTTCGCGGTTCGAGACCACCCAAAAACCTCACGCGGCCCGCGATACCGGACCGAACGGCGCAGGAACGAAGCTCCTGTTCCAGCGGCCCGCCCCCAATGCACGCAAGCTCCAATGCCGGCCGGGCTGCCATTAACGGTGGCAACGCCTCGAACAATTCGCGGAGACCCTTGACTTCCACCAGACGTCCGACAAAGACGATCAGTTCGGCGTCTTCGCGGACTTGCAGATGAATCCGCGCAGTCTGCCGGTCCGCCAAGTGGAAGATGCTGGTGTGACAGCCGCGCCGAATCGTACGAACCCGCTCGGGGGACGCGCCAAATTGAATGGCATAACGCGTGAGGTCCTCGCTAACCGGAACTACAAAGGCGGATTGTCGGAGCGTCTGGCTCACAAAACGGCGCTGCCAGAAGGTGTTTACACGGCGCAGATCGGAGCCCATCGGCTCTATGATCACGGGGACTCCGAGCCTCTTCCCCGCAAGGACTGCGGCGTGACCATCCGGGTATGCGAAACAGGCAAAGATCAAGTCCGGCCGCGTGCCGCATAGCGCGGAGGTCAAGCGTGCCGCGCAATTGAACCCGTTGAAGGGACGGCTCAGGACTGGAAATACGGGGTACTCGACGAAGCGAACCGGAAGCGCCGTTGATGGAGACGCCGAAGTTGACCGGCTGTGTCCGAAGCTCCTCGGCTGAAGCCATCGAGCTTTTGGATAGACGGGTGTGATACAGAAAACCTCGATCTCCGCCAAAGAAGCGAGGGCCAGTACGTGATGGTAGACCGGAAGCCCTCGATGGGGCTCGGCAGCGCTGGGGTAGGCGTGCGTCACCACCGCGATACGGGGACGAGTGTTATGCATCCTGTCGCGACATTCTCAAAAGCGTCAGGCCTGGACACCGCGGCCCGCACTGGCGAGCTCTCGGTAGCGGTATGCCGCCTGGCTGGTGACGCCGGCAGCCTCCACTGGCGTAAGATAACGCAGTGGTGCATCCGCGTGGATGCGCTGGACCACTTGCGCGAGCCCGGAGATCATCGCAAGCTCGGCCGGCGCCATCGATTTACTAACGATGACTCCGCGACCCTCGATAATCAGGAATGGTCGATTGTGGTATCGACGCTTCCAATCGTCTCCGGAACCCGGATAAGGAATCGGGCTAAACAACGCCGGCGTTCTGGAGTCAGAAAAGATCGCCTGGCAAGGATAGAGCAATCCTCCCGCAAGGACAGCTCGCGAAATAACGTCCGTGCCGAGGGCGTGCACTCCATGGTCATTCGGCAGCGCCCAGGGTGAGCCGGTGGAGATTTCCGCGAGTGCTGCATAATCGGCCGGCTGTGCCTGGCGCGCCGGAATGGTCAAGCGTTCCTTTACTTCGGTCAGCAGATCTTCGACGGTCTTTACGTCGTCTCCGCCGATGACCAGACCATGATTGCCTAATATAAACAGGTTTTTATCGGGGCTAGCGGATAGGGCCCGCTGAATCTCTCGGGACAGCGGCAGACCCGACATTCTGTAGGGGATCCATTGCCAGCGCAGCCCCCTTAACGACGGTTGCAGGTGAATCGGACCGTCGTTCCGCACCGCCCACGCGATGGTGTTCACACAATGCACATGCAGAACCACTGGATACGGCAGCATCGCGTGCATCGCTGTCTCCAGCGAGGCGCTCGGATGTACCTCCGCGGGATCCACACCCCGCAGGCATTCCGTCACGACCTCCGCCAAGTCCAAGGGAATCAGGATGTCGTCGCGCATGGCGTCGGCCATCCACTTGCCCGACGCCTTAATCCACAGAACGCCGTCCAGTTTTACCGAGCTGTTGCCCGTGCTAGCCTGCGTGAGCAGCGGGTCGCTTCCGACGCGCTGCGTTAGTTCCAGCAGTTGCGTCAGTTCAGTCTGCGTGGCCACCGGCGTTGGTTCTCTCATTCGCGCCTCCCCACGTCTTCGACAGTAACCGCCCCTCTCCAAGTTCTATCGGCCCGTTTCAGCTAGAGCAGCCGGTCTGTCCCGTGGATTTGCCGTTTTTATCCGCGGTCCCGATCTGCACCAGCGGTATTTGCGGCTCTCCCTGTTCAACCGGGGGCTTCGGGGCTTTATTCTTGACCTTGACCCACTTCCCCCGCAACTGGAGTATCTTCTGGTTTATCTTTCGGGCAAACTGACGCGGATCTTCACGCACCTGATACGCGTATTTGTGTATCAGCGATAGCCGGGTGGGCGCGGGATTTGCGTCGCAGTCCGGCGCGCACCACAGATAACTGCCCTGCCGCATTTTTTTTCGGAACGCCTCGATGCGCGAACTCGCCCACATGTCCACGAGGGAGGTATCGTTAAGGTTCCCCAGTTTCACCCATGTGGTGCAACAGACCCTCGCGTCTCCCTTCCAATCCACTACCAAATGATTGAAGGGGGCCAAACACATATTACAGCTACCGCTCTTCAGTGCCTGATCCCTTGAACTCTGACGTTCAGGGGTGGTGAAATGCGATTCGAATCGTTCGAGTCCGGCGATCTTCACGGCGGTATTCGCTTCCACCGTTCGCGCGCGGCCGCACTCCGCGAGGACGTCCGTACGCGAAGGGAGCCCGGCGAAACTCAGAATCGGGTCAACAATGAATTCGACAGAAGCGATGCCTAAGTCGGCCGCGAGCTGAACGAGCTGCGCAATCTCGAACACATTTTCCTTTAGAATTACCGCGCTAAGACAAAGCGCCAGAGTGTTGCCGCTTCGGCTTGCCGCAAGCCGTTTGACATTGGCGATCACCTGTTTATAACGGCCGAGAATGACAATCTTGTTGTAGGCTTCTTCGCTTGCCGCATTGATCGAGACGTTCACGTACGCTCCCTGGTGCGCGAGCGTCTCATGCCAGAACTCATCAATGAAAATACCGTTAGTCGTGACACTTAGCTTGACGTTAGGGTATGCCCGTAAGAGTGTCGCCGCTTCCCGGCAATTCTTCATGATCGTGGGCTCGCCGCCCTGTAGCTTGACTCGACTTACGTAAGGATAGGCCTCTTTGAGCCGCTCCCGGTACAGCGCCGGCGGCATGTTGAATCGAGGGCTAAAGTCGGTCTGGTAGCACATCGTGCAGCGAACATTGCACTGAACGCCCATAATGAGATGGAGGTTCGTAAGGCCAGGCAGGGGAGAATCAGTGGCAGGGGCGACGACTTGTTCGGACGTTTCGATCATATGAGTTGAGCCTAACAGTCTGAATCGTAGGGTCCAATACCCTAAAATGTGGTGGGCTTAGTACCCTCGTTGCCCGCGCGTCTTAAGCGCAGTTTCACATTACCTTCGCGGTTGGAAGCTCAGGAATCAGGAGGGCGGCGCCACGGTCGACCCAGGGGCGCAGCCACGCGGGCATCCGGCTGCGGAGTTGTTTGAGTCTAACGCCGTCTTGCGCTTGCAGGCTACCGGTCAGGCGCAGCATGAAAAGGAACACCGCGCCGCCGGCCGCAACTCCCGCCGCGATCGCCGCCAGAGGACTCCAGCGCGCCGGAATCAGGCGGATCACAGCCGCCATGACTCCAGCGCTCAGCGAGATTTTCGCGAATGGGAGCACCGGGAAATGAAGATCGAGCAGCTTCGCCGCATGCAGGAACAATGCCACGGCCATGACCAGTTGCGCCACGCCATTGGCGATTACCGCCCCCATGGCAGCGTGCGCCCGGATGAGCCAGAAGTCGAGCGCAAGGTTCAGGATTGCAACGACGACCGTCCAGCGAACGACGACGTTCTGATTCTCGGTTGCTCCCATTAGGGAGTTTATGGGCGCAAGCAGAGCTTTGGGGATCGCCAGGATCGTGGCGAGCGCCATCAGCGGGATCGCCTCCAGGTACTTCGATCCGTAGAGCAGGTGCATGAAGGGCGCGCTCAGGACTGCAATTCCCAGATTCACGGGAAGAATCACCAGGCCGAGATAACGGACGGCATTGGAGACGATCCCGTTCAAGCGAGCCGGATCGCGCCCGTACTGAGCCAGTATGGTCGGGTTGACCGCCGAACCGAAAACCATTGGTATGACCCTCACGCGCTCGCTGATATTGAACACCACCGAGTAAAACGCCAACTGGCGGGCCGAAGAGAAGTACTGCAAGAACAAGATTTCGGAACGGTCCCAGACAATCGCGTTCAGCAGCAATAACACGACGTTTTGCCGCGAAAAAACAAAGATCCGGCGCCGCACCTCGGGGGGTAAGGCCCCGTGCGGGAACTGCCGGAACCGGCGGACCGTTGGAACGATGCGAACGGCCAGATCGGAGACCCGCGTCGCAAGAAGAGCCGCCGCAAGACCCACCAACTCCCAGCCGAAGGTCAGCGCCAGGGTCACCCCGGTAACCCAGACGACGTTCGAAACCAGCGATCCGGGCACATTAGCCGCGAGGTCTTCGGCCCCCGCGTTGCCCTGCGCCGAGATGAAATTAATCATCATCGGCAGGAGGCTCAAACCCAGCAGAGATGCAAACACGCGCTTTTCAGGACTGACAATCCACAAGACAATCACGAGCGCGATCGCGGTGAGAGCGATGGCGAGCATCGTCTGCAAACGAAGCGTAAAGAAGAAAATGGCCCGCGCGACTCCAGCTTCCCCCCGGCCGAGGTATTCCGCAACGTATTGCGTAGTGGCGGCTGGTATCCCTAATCCTCCCAGTGAAGCAGCGACGCTGGTCAGCCATGAGATATAGACGAACGGGCCCAGCTTATCCGGCCCGAGAGCCCGGGCGATCGCGATCGAAGCGAACAATCCGGAGGCGAAGCCGACACCAGTCTCGATACCGAACCACATCGAGTTGCGTGCGATGATTCTGGTGCTCATCGTAAGGCGTGAAAGACCCGGACCAAGCCGTAGACCGCCACAATGCTCGCAAACTCGAGGACTCCAACCTTGCTGAACCAGGAGGGAAAGGCCGGGATTCGCACGGGCTGCCCCATCTGGCGGGCGATTTCGACCAGCACTACGGTAAAGGCCAAGAGTATATAGAGCCCCACGTTGTACGTGCGCGATAGAAAGAAGGCCGTTGCCAGAAAACTGTAGAACGACATTTGGATAATTCCAGCCCAGCGCGCGATGCTGTGCCCTCCTTCCTCTTCCGAACGTTCCTGCATGAGGTCCGAGAGCTGGTAACCGGTGATAAGGAGTAGCGCAAGCCAAAAGAAGTAGCCGAACAACCCGAGTTCAGCAAAGCAGAGGACAAAGGAGTTGTGCGCGGTAAGCTCGTTGTGGTCGGTAAACATGCTGTATCCGACCCCGAACAAAGGCTGTTGCCGGAACATCACCAGGCCGGCGCTCCAGGCGTCAAGCCGCCCGGCGTTCGATGCCTCCTGCATCGAAAATGATCGGCCGCCGCCGAATTGCAGAAGGGCCCCCAAGGCAACCAGGACCGCGGCTGCCACGATCGCTCGGATCGTGCCCCACCGCTGCCTCGCCGCCATGAACAACATGACTGCCAGGCCGACCAGAGCGCCTCGCGAGTGAGTCAGATATACCGCATAGAGGAGAATTGCGCCGGGAATGAGGACTAACAAGAAATTTCTAAATGCATTGCTGGGCCGCCACGCGAGGCCCAACATCGGTAGAACCATGAGCAATGCCTGCGCGAAATCATTTGGGTCGGCCAGGAACCCGACGCTTCGAACCCGAAGGAGCCTCGGCCTGTCGGAATCCTGGGTTTGTTCCTGAGTTTGTTCCTGGGCTTCGTCCTGGGCCTCCGCCCGGTCGTCCTCATCGTCCGAGTTCGTGTCGGCCGGCGCGGCGACCTCGTCTCCTAGGCTGGCCGCTTGACTGATGACGAAACGTTTCGCATCGTACCCGAAATGATAGGCGGCAATGGCCTGTCCGGCAAGAAACACAGAGCACAGGACCATTGCGAGCGCGAGGGCGGCGAGTTTTCGAATAGAGCTCACCACCATGACAATCAGAAAAAATACAGCGGCGGTAGTGCCGAAATTGGTAAATGCAAGCAGGCCGCCGCCAAACCACCCTTGCGCGATGCGAGAAATGACCACGGCGAAGAGCAGCGCCACCATCAGGAAGATCTGTGGCGTCCGAAGCGAGAGGCGCTCCTCTCTCAGAACGAGGCCGCCGACCGCTGCAGCCCCGCACATCGCCCCCAACCAAAGCATGATCCGGTAGGGGGCCAGTTCCGGGAAAAAGTCCATCGGCCGCGTGTACGCGCAGACGAAATAGACCAGGAGAAGGAAGAGGCTCATGTTTGCGGCTGCAACTTCATCGCGCCTTCCCCGATCGTGACTCCCATCACCGCTTGACGCATTTCGAAAGCGGACACAAAGCGCAGTTCTGCCCCCGTCGCGCCGCATTGGTCGTGAAGTTGCCGAAAAACAAAATCAAGATCCCGATTCAGCAAGGGACTCGCGTTTATCTCGGGTGCGCCGTGGGCGAAAAGCTTGAGGAAGAGGTCGTTTCCGATCATGGGAGCGAACTCGAGCCATAAGCGCACCCGCTCCGCCGTTACCGGATTGTGACCAGCCAGTTCGCCGGTTTCGAGTCGCGGGAAGATGCCGCGGCTCCGCTCGGTCCAGTTCAGGGCGAGCGGGCCGGGAATCATCAATAGGTCGCCGCAGGCTCCAACTGCATCCGCCACCGGAATCCCCGTATCGTGGGACTTCGGCCGGCTCGGGTCGTCCGTGGCCCAATAAATGGTGTTCACGATGCGGGTTTGCGCCGGCGAAGGCGCCGAGGGCAACGTAAAGTCCGCGTAGCAGCCCAAGTCCCGAAGCAGAGCCAGCTCGTTGTTCAGCCCGCATCCACGCCCGTCCGGCAAGGAGTTGTCCAGAGCCCAATTCCCGTGAATGAAACCGAACCGGATCTGCCCGTTCTCCTTCCGCAGAAGTCCATGCCTGCCGTGAAGAACCTCAATGAATTGGCTCATTCGATCGATGAAGTCCTGTTCGCCCTCCCCATCGTGGTGGATATGAACTTCCACGTCCGCGATTCCTTCGGCGCTCATTTCCGCCAGCGGATGGATCAACTCGGCGCGGTACTCTTCTTGCGGGTAGAAGAACGTATAGACCGGAGGTCTGCCCGCCGAGTCCGTGTGCCGTGAAGCGATCGCAGGCCATAGCTTCCGCCAAACATCGACCCGTCGTAGGCCGGCTTGAAGATCCGCTCTGCCGAGCAAAGGTTCATAATGATCCGCAATGGTCAGCCAGACGCGGCGAACCTGGTCCCGGGTGGAAGCCCTGTGCCAGCAGCTTTTGGCATACCCGGGAAGCCACAAGTGGGCGTTGCGTGGAAGGGTAATCACGTGAAAAAGAGGGACCGTTCCCTTTTTTACTTGCTCTGGGCGTCGCCTTGATTCGATGCGTAGGATGAATAGTAGGAGTTGTAATACCCGTAATAGTGATAGTGGCTATTCCGCAGCATGAACCAGTCCTCGGCCGCGTTAATCACTGCTCCGATCAGCTTGTCCGCCGGCACGTTTTTCAGCGCATGCATGCACCGCATCCGATTGGTGTGATCCGGACGGACGACAATCACGACGCAGTCGCAGGCCTTCTGAATCAGCGGGTAATCCGCTACCGCGTCGATCGGCGGCGCATCCACCATGGTGAAGTGGAACTGGTTGCGAATCGTCGCGGAGATCGACCTCCATCTCGGCGAATCCAGCAGCTCGGTCCGGTTGGCGACCATTTCTCCCGCGGGCAGGACGTATAGATTCGGAAAATACTCCAGCCGGACCACCGCGTCACGAAGCGGGCAGACGCCCCGAAGAACCTCGGTGAGTCCCGGCGAACTGGGAATTCCAAGCGTCTTGGCAACCGCCGGGCGGCATAAGTCGGCGTCTAGGATCAGGATGTTCACATCGCTCTTGAGCGCCAGGGCGCCCGCCATGTTGAGCGTGGTGATCGTCTTACCATCCCCGGAGTCTGGGCTCGAGACCAGAATCAGTTTCTGCGGCTCCAGGTTCTGCACGATGCGGGTCCGGATCATACGGTACTGCTCAGCGGCCGTCGAGTGGGCATCGTCGAACGGGAACACGGGGAGCCCGGAGGGCACCCGCAAGCGGACCTCGCGAATGGCCGCTTCTTGCGGCTCCTCCCGCGGGACCTCCTGCCGTTCGGGATCGCCGTAGCGCACCGGCGGCTCTTCCGTTCCGACCCTGCCTCTCGCCTCCGGCGCGTCCGCGACCGCTGGGGCGGCCGTCAGTTGTTCGTTTAAGAGCGGGGGGAGAACGGCAGCCGAGGTTCCACGGGACTTTTGAAGAGCTTCGAAGATTTTGCTCATGAAGGCTTCACCTTGTAGTTATATCTGTACTTTAAACCGAATCGTTCAGCAAAACGTGCCGCCCGGGGCTTATCGTCGACGGGGGAGTACCGCTCGAGCGTGGGAAACGCCAACGTTCCCATATCGACAGCCGGCGGTGGCGGCGGGATCGTGAGGTCTCCGGGATCCGGCTCGGCGACCACCGCACCCGAGGGAGCCGCGGCCTGTCCCCGTGCCGGCTCAGCCCCAACTTCGCTGGCCGGCGAGAGGCGAAGATCCGCCGCGACGGAACCAATCTGTTCCACACTAACCCGAGTGGTTCCATCGGCAAATGCACGCAAAAGAGCCCCGTCGCAGACCGAGTTGATCACGCGCGGTAGGCCGCGGGACAGTTTGTCGATCAACTGAATGCCTTCTTGGCTGAAAGGCGGTTCCGGGCCACCACCCGCCTTGTTCCAGCGATGGGCAACGTACTTGCACACTTGCGTCGTGTTGTAGAGAGGGTCCACAGTCAGCCGTACTGCAATGCGCTGCTTCAATTGACGCAAATCGTGCCGCTCGAGCAGTTCGTCCAACTCGGTCTGGCCAGCCAGGATAATCTGCAGAAGCTTCCCAGCGCTGCTCTCGAAATTGGTGAGTAAACGGATTTCTTCGAGCAGTTGCGGATCCAGCTTATGAGCCTCGTCGATGATGAGAACGGTGGTCTTGTTTTCCTCGTTCGCCTGCAACAAAAACTTTTGAAATTCGACGATGCGCTGGGCTTTGCTGGCCGGAACCACCGTAATTCCTAAATCCAAAAGAGCCAGCTCAAAAAGCTCCGAAGTACTCAGCATCGGATTCAAGATCCAGGCGATATAGGCAGAAGTGCCCGACAACGAGCCGATCGCCGAGCTGAGCAGGGTCGTCTTGCCCGTGCCGGCATCCCCGGTGAGCACCGCGAAACCCTTGCGT
>JBEKBK010000158.1:0-15661 GCA_050015435.1 Bryobacteraceae bacterium | reverse complement strand
GGCATGCAAAGTTTTGCCCTCTACGGAACAGGATTCCTCCCCCCGCTGCCCACACCCGTTCTGACTCTCGACGCGACGACGTTCGGCAGCAACCAGCAGCACACGTTGTCGATGAGTCTTCCGTCGGTGTACCCGTGTCCAGCTACGGTCTTGGGATATGTGAACCTGGCGTTCACGTCCGCAGTGGGTCTCGTGGCCGACGATCCCACCGTCGTCTTCATCTCCGGAAGCACGCGGGCACTCGACTTCGCGGTCGGCGCCAACGGCACGCAGGTTCTAATCGCCGGCCAGGCTAATGCCGTGTTCAACACGGGCAGCACAGCAGGCAAGATCACGCTTTCGGTCACTGCCAACGGGCTCCAGATCAACGGAGATCCCACCACAACACTGACCATTCCGCCCGCGACGGTTTCAATCGACAACGCGTCAGCGTCGAATCAGATATTGGGCCAACTCGACGTCTCGCTCACCGGTTTCGACAACACATACACCGCCGGCGTGATGTCGTTCACATTCTTCGATAGCAACGGAAACACGATCGGCAGCACGATAAGCGCGGACTTCACTTCCAATTTCAAGAACTTCTTCGCCGCTCAAGCGGCGGGTAGCACGTTTCGGGCGCTCTTGTCTTTCTTGGTGACGGGAAATCAAGCGCAGGTCGCCTCGGTGGCCGTGACGCTCACCAACGCCGCCGGACAAGCGCAGACGGGCAAACTGACATTCCAGTAAGGTGGAAGAGTGCAAACTCCCGTCGCCCTGACCATTGCGGGTTCGGATCCGAGCGGCGGCGCGGGCCTCCAAGCGGATCTGAAAACGTTTCACCAGTTCGGAGTTTACGGCGAGTCCGTGGTGACTTTGATCACGGTACAAAATACGTTGGGCATCAAGCGCGTCGATATTCTTGACCCTGATCTGATCGTCGAACAGTTGATGGCGGTGATTCACGACATCCCGCCGCACGCCGCGAAGACCGGTGCGCTCGGCAACGCCGCGGTGGTGGAGGCCATAGCGCGAGAGGCGGAACGGTTCAACTTCCCGCTGATCGTCGATCCGGTCATGATCAGCAAGAATGGAGCGCTGCTGATGGATGTCGCGGCGCAAAAGGCGGTCGCCCAGTTGATCCGGTATGCATACCTGGTGACGCCGAACCTGCCGGAGGCTTCGGTCCTTGCTGGATTTCCAGTCGAGGATCTCGACTCGATTTGCCGCGCCGCGGAACAGATTGCGGCGATGGGCGCCAAGAACGTTCTGGTGAAGGGCGGGCATCTTCGCGGGAAGGCGATCGACGTACTTTTCATGAGCGACAACGGGCTCCGTGAATTCTCGGCGGACCGCATCGACACCGCCCATACGCACGGTACCGGCTGCACGTATTCAGCGGCGATCACGGCGGAATTAGCGAAAGGGTCGGCCTTGCTCCAGGCGGTGGAACACGCCAAGGCGTTCATCACCCGAGCGATCGCGAACAATCCGTCGCTCGGCCAAGGGACCGGACCGGTGAATCACCACGCTTAATCAGAACGCTCACTTGAATTGCGACGCAGCCGCGAATACCCGGCTGAGCGCCGGTCTATCCGTTTGAGAAATGAGCTAGAGCTTAGTGAGCACGCTCTCGGCCAACATGCCAATTCGGCCAACATGCCAATTATGAAAAACGCTGCAACCCGTTCGAAGCCCCTCAAGCGTTTCCGTATAGTTATGATTGCTAGACCAATAATCCCGAAGACGAATAGAACACGCTGATGCTGGTCCTCAAACCTGAACCACGGCGCTAACCAGGACATTCCGGGGTCATGCAGCGCAAATGGAATAGGGGCGAGCATAGCGTTAAATGCCGCCGAACAAATTACGCCCAGCAGCACGATTAGCATGTCCTTTGTGGCTCGGCCTTGTCAATCGAGGGTCATTTAACGTGTTCCTTCGCGCCCTTCCAATATAATCACTCTCGCCAACAGCAAACATGGTCGCCGTTCGGTCGATCGGAAGCAATCCCTCTCCCGGCCCAGCGCGCAAACCCACTTGCTGACACGCGCGGCTCGGTATCATTTCCGAGCCGTGACCGTCAGGGAGCGGTTCATAACGGCCCAGGAACCCAGATAGATCACCGCGGCCACCGCCAGAATCCATTGAAAGCCGATCAACAGCGAGCTGGTCTCGGTCAGCCCGCCCACAATCGCGCCGGCGGTGTTATAGGCAAGCGCCTGCTCAGGCCGATTCGCTTTCGCGAATCGCTGGGCGAAGATGACACCCGCACAAAAGATGGGCGAAAGCACCAGGATTCCGGCGGCGATGCCCTGCACGGCTCGCGGCATGCCCAAAAAACGATCCAGCGGAATCGCGATGTTCAAGATCAGCGTAGCGAATAGGAAAATGTAGTACGGCGCGACACTCGAAGGCTTGAAGCGCAGAACCCAGAGATTGGCCAGCAGGATCATCACCAGCACCGCTGAAAACACTACCGTGTTCACGATCCAGGTGCTGCCGAAGATCAGCGCCATATGGACCACCGCTTTTGTCTCGAGCAGCATGAAACCAGCGCCCAGCAGCAACATGGCCGCGTCCATGCGACCCGCGCCCACCAAGCCGCCAGCTTGGCGCCCAAATAGCAAGAGCATGACCAGCGAGATGAATCCAATCACGGCCATACCCCGCCAGGAAAGATCGGGGATCATCGGATTTCGCAGATAAAGAAATGGCCACGCATCTTCGGCAATGCGCAGATCCGCCGGCATCCCGACCTTCACGGGGTGAAAGCGAATCTGTTTCTTTTGGGGATCGGGCTCGAAACCGTTGGGCGAAGCCGGAGTCACGATCGCGCCCTCCGCTACATAGTACGCGCCCCGCCTTTCAAACGCGGACCGAATTGCCTCGGCTCGCGGCCCTGCCAGGAACATGGTGAATCCGTCGGCACGCTGCTCAGGTCCGATCGAATCCAGGTCAGGCATCGTCAGAACCAAAGGAGGCTGGGAGAACACGCCCTCAACGGTCTTGGCCAGGCGGCTGACAATCCAACCCTGGCGGAAATAGTTATACATCACGAACATGCCATCGGGCTTGAGGCTGCGGCGAACGTCTTCGAACGATTCCCGAGTGAAGAGGTAGCTTTCCAGGCGAATATTGCTGACGCCGCTGTGCAGCACCAGCGAGTCGATCAGCGCGAAGATCACCAGGTCGTATTTACGCGAGGTGGCGCGGAGAAAATTGCGTCCGTCGTCGAGATGCACCGTGACTCTCGGATCCTGGTAGGGATGGTCGGGATGATCGCGCCGCCCCAGGTTTTGAATCACGGGATCAATCTCGACCGCATCAATACGCGCGTCAGGAGCGGCCCATTGCAGCGTGCGGCTCACGTCGTTTCCGGAGCCCGCCCCGATGATCAGGATGTCGTGAAACTGGGGTTGTCCGGTATCTCGATTGAGCAGATACGGGAGCGCATACGATGGCGACGGCTCGTTGCGACTAACCATGGTCTGATGTCCCAGCAAGTTGACCACGATGATCCGGCTGGATGGTGAGTAGTTGATGCGGTAATACGGCGACCAAGCCTCGGCCGGATACTTCCCGCGGATCACGCCGACCGAAAAATAATCCGGAAGAACCAGAAGGAGCGGCGAAGCGACCGCCAGCCCGATCGCCCACCACGCCCGCGGTGTTTCCCGAAGCAGAAAATAGGCCAGCCCAATCGCCACGACCGCAAACCACCACACCGGGGGCAGCCACCAGGAGCAAAGGTTGAACGCCAGCACGCCCGCCAGACTTCCGCCGATGTTGATCAGATACGCTTCGACGGCATTGGGCAGGTCCGCAAAGCGGCGGCCGATCAACTGGCCGGGGCCGATCATGGTCGCCGCTATCAACAGAAAGAAGAACCCGGCGACCCACTCCATGGGAATCACGAACGAAGCAACGTCATTGACCCGAACCTCAGTGCCGAAGTACACCACCTGCGGCGAGGTCGCGTTTCGGCCGACGTCGAGGATGTCCTGAAGAGCCAGGCGGACCCATTCCATGGCCGCTCCGGCGCCCATCGCCGCGACCAGCAGCAGAGGCGTCCACCGGAAATAGTTCCGCCGCTGACGCGCGGCCAGGCAGCCGAGGGACAAGCCGAGGAAGCATGCCAGCAGGACCGTGTTGGTGAAGAAGGTCAGGAACAAAACCTGGGCCGGGAACCAGCGGATGAATGCGAGTTCGAGGAACAGAAAGAGAAAGCTGACGGCGAACAAGTCGCGTCTTGCGGAACTTGCCGGATGCACCAGACTCCAATGATCCCATGCGCGAAATCGCGATTGAGAATGTTTCGCGACCTCCTCCACTTAAGAACGGATGCTCCACAGTCTTGACCGCGTCGTGCTGGCGTGTTTCGTGCCGCTGGCTGTGGCGATCTTGCTGAGCGGCGTCGATGATTTGATCGTCGATCTGGCCTGGGGCTGGGCCTGGCTCAAGGCGCGTTTGCGCCCCGAGCCAAGACTGTTTCCGCCGGGTGTTCGCCAGTTGGAGGCCGCGCCGCGCCGCCGGATCGCGATCTTGTTGCCTTTGTGGAGGGAGCACGCGGTGATCGGGCGAATGCTCGAACATACGCTGAGTGCGATCCGCTACGAGGACTATGAAATCTTCGCGGGCGCCTACCCTAACGACGGCCTTACGCAGGACGCAGTTCGCGCGGTAGCGGACCGTTTTCCGAATATCCACCTGGTGCTGTGCCCGTATGATGGTCCAACTTCGAAAGCCGACTGCCTAAACTGGATTTACGAATACCTCACGCTCTTTGAGGAACAAGACGGGCAGCAGTTCGACGTCGTCGTTACCCACGATGCCGAGGACCTGATTCATCCTGACGAATTGTTGTGGATCAATTATTATTCGGCGCGCTACGCATTCATTCAGACTCCGGTGCTTCCCTTGCCGACCCCGTTTCGCGAGTTGACGCACGGAGTCTATTGCGACGAATTTGCCGAGTATCACACGCGGGACATGGTGGCGCGTCCTCTGCTCGGAGGATTTCTGCCGAGCGCCGGGGTGGGCACAGGCTATTCGCGCGACTCACTCTACAGGCTCGCGGAAACCGGTTCAGGAGGGATATTCGACCCCGAGGCACTGACTGAAGACTACGAGAATGGATGGAAGTTGTTCCGCCTGGGCAAGTCGCAGGCATTTGTGCCGCCGATGAGAACGCTCCGTGGCGATGAGTTTTTCGCCACGCGCGAGTTCTTTCCAAAAAACTGGAGCGCGGCGCTCCGCCAGCGAACCCGTTGGGTGATCGGAATCGCCCTCCAAAGCTGGCAACGAAACGGCTGGCGCGGAACTTTGGGTGAACGGTACTGGCTGTGGCGTGATCGGAAGGGACTCATCACCATCCCGCTCAGCTTCGCCGCAAATCTGATTCTCGCTTACGGCTTGGCCACCGCGCTGTGGATGCGCATGACGCCGCTCGCTTCGCACCTGGCCACGGCGACGCTCGTCTTCCAATGCCTGCGCCTGGCGATTCGAAGTGGCTGCGTCACCCGCATCTATGGCGTACGGTTCGCTCTCGGTGTGCCTTTGCGCTCTATTTACGCCAACGCGTTAAGCTCTGTCGCCAATCTCAAAGCCGTGATCACCTATTTCGGCGCGCGGGCCCGGAACCATGGTCTTCGTTGGGCCAAAACCGAGCACGCATTTCCATCCGGAACAGCTTTGCGAACTCACCGAAGGAAATTGGGCGAGATTCTGGTGAGCTCCGGTTATCTGACCGGAGAGGGCCTGAAAACCGCGTTGGTCGCGCGCAAGTCCGGGGTGCGCCTGGGACAACAGCTGGTACAGGCCGGCCAACTCGACGAAGAAGCCCTCTACGACGCGCTCAACATCCAGCGAGGTTTGCCGACCGGCCAACTCGATCCGGACGCCGTTTCCCGGCGCGTCGCGCACGCGATTCCTGAGCATGCGGTCCGCGAGTTCCAGGTGCTCCCGTTTCGGGTCGCCGAGGGCAGTCTGTTTCTGGCCGGACCCGATATCCCATCAGCCGAAGTCACAGCCGCGCTGCGGCGCTTTACCTCGCTCGAGTTGCGCTTCCACCTGGTGACTCCTTCAGAGTTCGAAAAGCTGACAGGCGCGCTATTGTAGTTCAGTGGAAGATCCCCTTGCCGCCGCTGCAATCCAGGCACGTGAACACGCTCATGCCCCCTTCTCGCATTTCCGCGTCGGCGCGGCTTTGCTCGACGCGGCGGGCCGCATTCACACCGGCTGCAACGTAGAGAATGCGACGTATGGGCTGACGCTTTGCGCGGAACGGGTCGCGGTTTTTAAGGCGATTTCGGAGGGCGCGCGAGCGTTCACGCGCATCGCGATTGCCGCCGACACCGAGAAGCTGACGACGCCGTGCGGGGCCTGCCGCCAGATCCTGTGGGAGTTCTGTTCAGATATCGAAATCGTTCTGGTGAATCTGCGCGGCGCGAGTGAGACCATGCGTCTGAAAGAATTACTTCCAAGGGCATTTGATGCGTCTTTCTTGTAAATACCTATTTTGGGCCGCGTGTTTCGCCCTGACCGCCGCGCAGGCCGCACCCGTCGACTGGATCTGGAGCGCCCGTTACGTCGTGACCATGGATGCGCAGCACCGGGTTGTCGAGAACGGCGCGATCGCGATTCGAGGAGACCGGATTGTTGACGTCGGCGCTCGCGACGCGATCGACAAAGCGTACCAGCCGAAGCAGCGCCTCGACCGGCCCGATGCGATCCTCACGCCCGGCCTGATCAACACCCATACTCACGCGGCGATGTCGCTGTTTCGCGGGATCGCCGATGACTTGAAGCTCCAGGAGTGGCTCGAGAAATACATCTTCCCGGCCGAGGCCAGGAATGTCGACCAGGAGTTCGTGCGCTGGGGCACCCGCCTGGCGTGCCTGGAGATGGCGCTTTCCGGCACCACCACGTACACGGACATGTATTATTTCGAAGACACGGTCGCCGCGGCGACGAAAGAAGCCGGCCTGCGCGGCATGCTCGGGCAAACCATCATTGGCTTCCCTGCCCCGGACTACAAGACTCCGCAAGCCGCGCTGGCGGGGACTGAGAAGTTCCTCAAGGCGTTCGCCAATGACCCGCTGATTGTTCCGGCCGTCGCGCCTCATGCGATCTACACCAACTCCGACGAAACGCTCAAGGCCGCGAGAGCTCTGGCTGATCGTTACCGGAAGCCCTTGGTGACTCATCTCTCCGAAACCAAGACCGAGAATGACGATTCCCTGGCCAAGCGCAAAATGACGCCGACGGCCGCTCTGGACGCGTTGGGGGTGTTGACCGGCTGGACTGTCGCCGCGCACGGCGTGTGGCTGAACGACGCTGATCTCAAGATTCTGAAGATGCGCGGCACGGGGTTATCGCATAACCCATCGAGCAACATGAAGCTGGCGAGCGGCGTCGCGCCGGTGGTGAAAATCCTGAACTTGGGAATCCCGATGGGACTCGGAACCGACGGAGTCGCCGGCTCCAATAACGATCACGATCTCATGGAAGAAATGGATCTGGCGGCGAAGCTGCAAAAAGTCACGACCGGAGACCCGCGCGCGCTGCCGGCGGAACAGGCGTTCGCGATGGCCACGATTCTGGGCGCCCGCGCGCTGCGGCTTGACAACATGATCGGTTCTCTCGAAAAGGGAAAACGCGCGGACATGATCACTGTAAGTCTGAATGCGCCGCACGCAGTGCCGATGTACAACGTCTATTCGCAACTGGTGTACGCGCTGAAGGGCTCCGATGTTGCGGACGTAATGATTAACGGACGCGCCATTGTTCGCGACCGGAAAATGCTGACGCTCGATGCCCAAGCCGTGATGGTCAAAGCGGTGGAGTATCAGGAGAGCGTCAAAAAATCACTGAAATAATCTACTGGCAGTCGGCAACGTGAACCAGGAAGCCCGCGACGAGTTCCCAGTTCGAAGCGCCGCGCCGTTCGATCCGAAATGTCTTCGTGGCGGCGTCCGTTCGTACGCGAAAAATGGCGTCCGGCTTCGCCGGCGCATTCTTCAGATGAATCGGTGTGCTCCCCGACTGCGTCGGAGACCAGCTCTCGCCTCCGGTCGTCGTTTCATATAAGTCGTACTTCTTTGCATTCCCGACCGAACGGTCGAACACGAGCTCGCCATGCGTGGGTGAATCAAACCAGAATTGCGAAAGCGTACCGAACACTGAATCCTCGAATAGTTCCGACTGACGCCAGGTCTTGCCGCCATCCGTGGTCAGGAGAAAAAACGGATCCTTGGCCAGCGGATCGATGATCTGCCCGCCGATCCAACCATGTTCGAAATCGAAGAATTGAATTTGTTCGAGCGCGGCGGATCTGACGCGCTTATACGGTTCCGTCCAGGTCTTGCCGCCATCCTCGCTCATCAGCAGGACGCTGTAAAGCGTGGTGTTCGCCGTGTGCAGATTGCCCGACAGAAGCAATCTTGCGCCAGAGCCCTGCACGGAGGAAAGGTCCAGGAAGACGGGGCAGGGATCCTCGTCCGTGCAGCCCAAGCCAAACGATTCGATGTCGTCCGGAGTACAAGCGTATTCGACCCGTCCGGGAGCTTGTGCGTGGAGCAGCACCACGTGGAGCAACACAACGCTGAGCGCGAACGCGGCGACAACGGCCTTCACGACCCTTATTGTAACGGGTGCCGTCTACAATAGAGGAGTGCCGGTGCCGCCGCTCCCATCGCCGCTCGACCAGCTCCGCCAGCGCCGTTTCTCGTTCTATCCGCCGATCGTCAACGTCGAACACAATGAGTGGATTGTGCGGCGGACGACGTGGACCGACGTGGAGGTCATGAACACCAAATCCTCTTCGGAAATCAGCGTGCCGAGGCGTTTTTTGGATGAAGTTTCGCTGATTGAAGAGCCGGTGATGATCGTCGGCTTGCTGAAAGAGCTCGAACTCAAAGAGGGAGTAGCACTGCCGCACGTCCGCCGCGTGATTGAGATGCCGCTGGCGGTGAACGATTCGTTTCGTCCGCGCATGCGTCCGCCGGAGCCGGATCGCCCGGCGTCCGTGATCGCCATCCGGCTCGAATCCGCGCACGAGTCGCGCGCGGGACGGCGCATGCGGGCAGTAATTGCCGCCGGCATTCTGACGTGCGTGGCGATTGCGATTGTGTTGCGTGACGGCGCCGGAGGGACCCGCGTCAGACCCGCCGCTGCGTCCGCAATCCAACTGCCGCTCACGGCCCAGGATGACTTCGGTTCCATCGTGGCCAGGTTCGGCATGCCCGCCAAGGACCGTTCTTTCAACACCAGCGAGCATGCCTATCGGAGGCTTTGGTATCCGCAATATTCCTTCGGGCTGGTACTGATGGGCCCGGATCGCGATCACGCATCATACATCGGCGCACTGGACCTGTATGGCCGCACGATTCACTCGGTCGAGCTGCCTGACGGCACGAATTCCGCTTCGCTGCTCAAGAAGCTCCGGTGATTCGCAAGAAGATCGGCGTGCTGGCCGGCGCTTTCAACCCGGTCACGCGAGCTCATCTGGCTCTGGCCGAAGCAGCCGCCCCGTTGGTGGACGAGATCGTGTGCGTCGTTCCTCGGATCTATCCTCACAAAGAGTTTCACGGCGCAGGTCTCGAGGATCGGCTGAAAATGCTGGCGCAGGTGGGGGGCCCGTACACGGTGCTGGTGAGCGAGGGCGGTCTCTTCATTGAGATAACGCGCGAGCTGCGCGCCGACAGGCCGCAATCCGAAATCTATTTCATTTGCGGCCGCGATGCCGCGGAGCGCGTGGTGAACTGGAATTACGGCGAACCGGGCGCCGTCGAACGCATGTTCGAAGAATTTCGATTGTTGGTTGCGTCGCGCGACGGCCGTTACTCGTCGCCTGAACATTTGAAACATCGCGTGGAGCAACTTGCGCTTCCGCGCTCCTATGACGAGATCTCGTCCACCGAGTTCCGCCGCCGAATCGAGGCTGGCGAACCCTGGGAGCATCTGGTGCCGGACACAATCGTGGATCTGGTGAAAAAAGTCTACAAGGCTACGTGACAACATTACGTAACAACAGCGTCCCGCTCGCCCTGTTCCACGTTCACTCTCAAGAGAACCAGCAGCCCGGCCACGAAAAAGACAATCAATGAGAGAATCGCCACGCGGTAACTCTTGGTGAACTGTAGCGCTAGGCCGAACAGAAGAGGGCACATCCAACTGGTTCCCTTGTCGCTTACTTCATAAATACTGAAATATTCAGCTTCCTTGCTCTTCGGCACCATCTGCGCGTATAGAGACCGGCTTAAAGCCTGGCTCCCGCCCATGATCATGGCCACGATCGCCGCCATCACGAAGAACTGCGTGGTGGTGTAGACAAGGGCGTAAATGTAGATCAGCACAGCCGTCCAAATGACTAGACTGAAGACCACCGCACGCTTCGCACTGATGGCCGCGGCTAGCCAGTTGAAGGCCATTGCTCCGAAAAACGCCACAAACTGGACCATCAGAATCGCGAGCGTCAACTGGGATACCGGAATCTTAAGCTCGTCGTTGCCGAACTGCGATGCCAACGAGATCACGGTCTGAATCGCGTCGTTGTAGAGCAGAAAGGCGATCAAGAAAGTAAAGGCCTGCGGGAAGCGACGCACTTCTCGAAGGGTGTGAATCAGTTGCATGGCAACGGTGCGAATCGCGCTCTGCCCAGGATGCAACGTCCGCGAAGGACCGCGATTGTGTAGCGCGAGCAAGGTCGGAATCGTGAACACCGCCCACCACGCGCCGGCCGAGCTGAGGCTGATCCGCACCGCCATCGCCTCGCTAATGCCGATCCGATCGGCCTTCAAATACAGCACCAGATTCAGCGCTAGCAACAGACCACCGCCGAGATAGCCGATACCGAATCCTTTGGACGACACGGCGTCGCGTTGTTCCGGGGGAGCGATCTCGGGAAGGAACGAGTTGTAAATCGCTTCCGCCGCGCCGAAGGTCACATTGGCGATCAAGAACAACACCACTCCGAACAGGTAGGCATCGCCCTTGAGAAAGAACATCGCCATGGTCGCGGTCGCGCCAAGGTAGGCCGTTGCGCCCAGGATTTCCTTCTTCCGGCGGCCGTAATCGGCCGCGGCTCCCACCATCGGCAGCAGGATCACTTGCAGGATCACTGAAAGGCTGACCGCGTAGCTCCAGACACTGCGGGCGTCCACGGGGATGCTGAGCAGATGAAGCATGCCCTGCGCGTCCGCGGCGTTTTTCGCTAGAACCGTCAAATACGGGCCCAGGAACAGCGTGACGACGGTGGTCGAAAACGCAGAGTTCGCGAAATCGTACATGTACCATCCGCGTTGTTCTCTTCCGCTGTACATGGGTCGGATCATTGTATCCCAACGCTTTAGACGATCGCGCGAGGCCGAAGCGACCTAAAGCGATCCTACATTCGGCCATGTGGAGTTACGAGCAAACCACGGGACGACTAAACCATGACGGCGAGCCAGTCGGCGAATGCGGATACTCAGGGTTCGAGGACGGCAAGAACAATCCCGCGATGCAGACTGAGCCCGACTGCGGACCAATCCCGCGCGGCCGTTACATGATCGGTCCGGTGGAATTTGCGGACGTTGAGGGCCCCCACGGTCCGTTTGTACTTCCGCTGACCGCAGATCCGGCGAATGAAATGTTCGGACGCTCCGGGTTCCTGATTCACGGCGATTCTCTCACTCACCCAGGTTGCGCATCGCGGGGCTGCATCATTCTGCCGCGACCCACTCGCGAAGCCATCGCCCAAAGTAGTGATCCCGACCTCGAAGTAGTCGAGTGACCGAGTTACATCTTTTCCAACTGCTCGAGCAGATGCACTATGCGCGGTGCTACGTCACGCTTTCCGCCGAAACGGAATTCGTTGTACGCGCCCGTAAGATCGTCCACCAGCGGTGTTACCTCTGAAGCTGGCAAACCACGGACGAACTCCGCGGGCGTAAGCCACGGCGGTTTCTGAATGCCTCGCCGTTCCAGCGCCCGCAGCATGCGCTGGTAGAGGAGTGTCGCATCGGAGGGGCGGCCTTCCCCACGCACCAGCCTTCTGACGCGCAAACGGCTGCTCCACCATCGCCCGATCACGGGACCGAACAGAACAGCCGCGATCGCAAAGGCGACGACGGCAGCGAGCCAGGGTAAATAAACTTCGCCCGCCGCTGCAGCGTCCTTGAGCCTGGCCGCGGCCGCGCGCAGCCATTGAAAGCGGATCTGACGCGCGGACTCATCCATGCGCGCCGCCAGCACGATCTGGCGGTCAAGATCGTAGCTCAGGACCCAATCCTGCCAGAATTGATCGGCGGCATCGGCGAACAGCGCAAGGCGCGTCCAGATGCCGGCGACGGCCCCGGCGGGGTCCGCCGGTGTCGGATCATACGTGGTCCAGCCCCGGCCTGTGATCCACGCCTCCACCCAGCTATGCGCATCGGACGCCCGCACCACCTGCCAGCCGGTCATCGAATTATATACGCCGCTCTGAAAGCCGGTCACCACGCGCGACGGGATGCCCAGCGTCCGCAACATCACTGCCATCGCGGATGCGAAATACTCGCAGTGCCCTTTTTTGCGGACAAACAGAAACTGCGCCAGCGGATCGGCAACCGCAGCGGGAAGCAGTTCGAGCGTATAGCCATAATCGTGGCGCAGCCGATGCTCGATTTTTTGGGCTTTTTCCTCCTCGGTCCGCGCGCCGAGAATCATCTCGCGCGCCAGACGTGGAATACGGTCGTCGATTTCCGGAAGACCCAGCAGTTCGTTGCGTGTCGCGGGCGGAAGCGGCTCGGGAGGATGCGCAAGCGTAGAAGCCTCGTCCTCGAGAAAACTGTCGACGCCGTAGGTCAACCCGCCCGAACCGAATCGAAACGGCACGTGATACGCCCCACCGCGTGTCAGCATCAGCGCGGGAAGATTGATGTTGATCAGCTCCGGAGTACCGGCGAAAAACAACGTCTCGGCGGCGATATCGTTCAGGTGTACCTGGTAAACGAGAAGCTTACCGCGACGGTCCGCGGCCCGTGGGCGGGTCAGGACCCCGTGCTCGACCGGAAGCCGGATTTCTCCCGGCGGATTGGACCACTGCCTTCCATCAAAATCTGCGAGCGCCGTGCCGCGCCAGCGCACCTCCAGCAATCCATCGCTTTGATAGGAGCGCACGTGCATCACGGCGGCGCTGCTCCGCTTGATCTCGCCGATCTCGCCCAGCGTCACCACGTTCGAGAAGCCCGTGAGGTGATAGCGCTGCGGCACGAATCGATCCAGAGCCGCTCGCGCCGTGCGCGGCAGGACGAAAAACAGACCGGCGGTCATGGTAAAGATGCCGAAGAACAGAACGCCTGCCAGCGTTAACAGCCTTCGCGGGAATGCTTTCAAGCCTCCGCGAACCACGGCGCGTCTCAACTGCGAAGACCGTCGCACTTCACCGCTAGTGAACGCAGCAATCGCGAACAGCAGAAACAACGCCAGAAATCCGAAGAAGCTCAAGCTGGCGGAAAGAATCGCGGCCGCGAGCAGTTCCAGCACGGCGATCATCGTGACGTACGCGTAATCCCGATTGGTTTTCGCGGTAAGAACTTTCAGCACCGCCAGGAAGCACACCAGGTGCACGGTGGCCTTGAGAAATACGCCCGAAACGTACAAATAGTCCACCGGATAAAAACCGATGTACAGAACGGTGAGCGCCAGCACCAACCGGCCGGAGAATTCGAACTCGACGACTCCGGCCACGGTCAGCACCCGGAGGCAGAGCCCCATCAATGTCAGTGCGGCGGTCGGCCAGTCCAGGTATCCCGAGCCCACCACGGCAAAATACCCCGCTGCAAGCATGCCGAGCAGCGAAAACTCGAAGAACCGATCCACCACGCGCGGAGGTGCGGAAGTGGTGGCGGGGGCCATGTCCTCATTGTAACGTCGGGATTTGAGGTTCCTCGTCACCCGGATGCCGTGCATGGGTGTGCTACATGTAATAGGTGCTCTTGATACCGAGGCGAGGATAGAAATTGGCAAAGTTCAAACCGTCACGGTCGCGCCGGGCTTCCACCGCACGCTCCAACCGAAGCGCGATTCCATGCTTTGTCATTATCATTGGCGGGTTTATTCTAATATTTTTGTTGTTTTATGCACTTCTAAAATCGGGAAAATGATGCGCATCGACCAACGCGAAGCCGACCAGATGCGGCCGGTGAAGATCAAGACTGACTATTTGCTCACAGCCGAGGGCTCGGCCCTCATTGAGATCGGCAATACGCGCGTTCTCTGCGCCGCATCGATCGAAGAGACCGTGCCGGGATTTCTGCGCGGCTCCGGCAGGGGATGGGTGACGGCGGAGTATTCGATGCTCCCGCGCGCTACCGCGACGCGCACTCCGCGTGAAGTTTCCAAGGGGCGGGCTTCCGGGCGAACCATGGAAATCCAGCGGCTGATCGGACGTTCGCTCCGTTCGGTGGTGGACCTCAATTTGTTAGGCGAGCGCAGCGTAATTCTCGACTGCGACGTTCTGCAGGCCGATGGCGGAACGCGCACCGCGGCCATCACCGGCTCTTACATCGCGATGTCGATGGCGCTGCGCCAACTGGTGAAGTTCGGCGCACTGAAAAAGACGCCGCTGCGTGATTTTGTCGCCGCCACCAGCGTCGGGATTGTGAACGGCGTGCCGATGCTCGATCTCTGCTATCAGGAAGACTCGCAGGCGGAAGTGGATATGAACGTGGTGATGACCGGCTCCGGCCGCTTCGTTGAGTTGCAGGCGACCGCCGAGAAGACCGCTTTCGACGACGCTCACCTGCTGTGCTTGCTGGGGCTCGCGCGCAACGGGATCAAAGAGCTGATCGTGACCCAGCGGGAATTTGAAAACGCGTGATCGTTTACGCCGGCACATCGAACCTCGGAAAACTTCGGGAATTCAAACTGGGCGCTCCCGATTTCGATATTCGCGCGGTCGAGCTTCCGCCGCCCGAAGAGCACGGCGAGACCTTTGAAGAGACGGCTCGCCAGAAGGCTCTCTATTACGGCGCGCACCTCCAGGATTATGTGTTTGCCGATGACTCCGGCCTGGAGGTTGACGCGCTCGGCGGCGGACCGGGAGTTCACTCGGCGCGATTTGCGGGCCCGCAGGCGAACGATGCGGCCAACAATGCGCTTCTGCTCGAACGGATGCGCGGCATCTCGAATCGAACGGCTCGCTTCGTGTGCGTGATCGCTCTGGTCCGCAGCGGCAAGGTGGAGCGAACCTTTCGAGGATCGGTGGAAGGCCGCATCATCGATCCTTCCCGCGGGGAGAAGCCGCGCGGGGCCAACGGATTCGGGTACGATCCGCTGTTTTTCCACGAGCCCTTCGGCTGCACGTTCGGCGAGGCCGCCAGCGAGCAAAAGATGCGGGTGAGTCACCGCGGGCAGGCGCTCGAAGCGATGTTCACTTACCTGCGTGGTATCGCTTCCACCTGAGAAAACCGATCATCGTCTTGGCGTCGATCACTTTTCCCGAGCGGATGAAATCGTCCAGTTCGTCCGAAGTAAACCAGCGCGTCTCGATGCGTTCATCTTCCATCGGCTTGGCCTCGCCCGCCTTCAGCCCGGTGGCGAGGTAGATGGTCATCTTCTCGGCCAGGAAGCCCGGACTCGGATAAAACTCCGTGAGCTTCTTCCACGATTTGGCGCGATAGCCCGTCTCTTCCACCAGTTCCCGGCGCGCGGCTTG
>JBEKBK010000157.1:0-15727 GCA_050015435.1 Bryobacteraceae bacterium | reverse complement strand
AATTGTGGTGGCGGCTTGATGTTTGCCCCTGAAGGCAAGTGCAGGTGTTGGCAGATCCAGACGATAGGTCATATCGTCCTTTCTTTGGGCGATAGTAACAAATAAGCCGGAAGCAAAAGGATAACCGTTTGCGTGATTTAACGCAACTAATAAGTGCTGTGCAATACTACACATAGACCCAGGTTGTTACCGATCTTCCTGTTGGCAAGGCCTCCCAGGATGCCCAGAAGCACATTCCGCTCCCGGTCTTCCAGAGGACCGCTGGACCTTTGATCGTCAGGTCGAGCGTACTGATCGACCAACTGATCAGCTAGCAGTTGAATGATTCTCTGATCGATCCAGATGCCCCCATTTCCCACCAGTCTGATGGCCTGTACAAGGCGGTCTGGCGCTTCGGACTTCAGGAAGATACCCGATGCGCCAAGTTTCAGTGCGATCGCGGAGTTCCGCACATCCGCCGATCCGGCCACAATTAAGAACCGGCCCTGGTAGCCGGCCTGCCGGGCGGCAGATATAAAGTCATTCCCGTGTTCCGTACCGAAGTCGAAGTCCAACAACACCAGGTCCACCGTTGAACCTTTGAGAAGCTCCAGAGCCTCCGCAGACGTGCCGCACTCGCCCGCCGCTTCCAAATCGGGTTCCGAGGCCAGGAAGCGGCCCAGGCTCGCGCGAAACAGGCCATGCTCATCGAGTAAGACGAGTCGAATTCGACTTTCTTGTGTTTCGGCACACCACTCAGCCATACAACGGTTGGCAGAAGTGCCCGGTCTGGGGGTGGATTCGGCACAGCAGATCCTGGCCGAAGTAGGCGCCAATGCGGCGTTCCCGAGCGCCAAGAACCTGGCGTCCTGGGTTGGCGTATGTCCAGGCGAAGAGCAGAGCGCGGGGGTTTCCAAGTCCGCCCGCTCGCCGAAAGGCAACCGCAACTTGATCGTTCGATGAAACGCATTCTGCTCTGGCTCATCGTGGCCTCCGTCCTGGGTGATCGGCTTCCTGCTCTACAGTTCCGGTCTGGGCTCAATCTGGAAGTTGATCCACATACATGACCTCGAGGCCCGACCCTCTCTCGTTTCACTGCAAAATGCCCGACAATGAATCATCTGTGAAGGAGGAAACAAAGATGGCAGGAACGTACAAAGTCGTTGAATTGGTCGGGACCTCTCCAACGAGTTTTGCCGAGGCAACTAAGGCCGCGATCGCCGAAGCGTCCAAAACCCTTCGTCACATGGACTGGTTCGAGGTTATCCATGAGCGCGGCCGAATCGTGGACGGAAAGGTGGAGGAATTCCAGGTCGCCCTGAAAGTCGGGTTCAAGATCGAACGCTAAACAAAATTATAGATTGAGTTCGCGAAACGCTTCCAAGCTCCACTCCTCTTCCGCCGCGGATGTCCTGCGGCGGAGAATGTAGAGATTGCCATCGTCAGCCACCTTGGCGTCACCCTGACATCCGGTGCAGCGAACAGCCTGCGTTACGATCCGATCAGCGAATGGTGGACCCTTCGTTTCACGTCACGATGGCCGCTCGCTCATAACCCCCGCCTGCCCGTCTGTCCCCCCGCGGGAGCAAAGCACTCGAGAACTTACTTAGGGAGATCTTCTGAACCGACCTGCTGGAGGATCAGGTGCGGGTCACCGTTTTCGCGGCCTTTCTTATCCAAATATCGAATTACCATGAAGGTATAGTTCTCCCATTTAGTGAATATATACGCTTTGAATCCTACGCCAACGCTCATGTTCACATTTGCTGTGGCGTAGTTCGCCACAATTATCCAGCCCAGCTTTCTGGCAAGTGGGTCCGCGTTTCCTGGGTCGTATAGTACGACTGTCGCTATTGGGATTTGGTGTCCAAAAGCACCCTGAACATGCCCTAAGGCCACAATTTCCCCATCGAGCCAGGTTTTATTCTTCGCCGTAGCGGGCAGCATGACTGCAACCGCTAGCGCCAACACAACCAAAATCCGTTTCATCGGAGTAACCTCCAGCCCGCCGTCGGTCCCCAGCGGCGCAACTATAGGAGTACCAATTGATCTGGCGCACGTCAGTGGCCCAATCGCTTGCAGGCCTAGCATCAGTTACATACGAATATCCAGCGGATTGATCTGGGGCCTGGAACTCAGGGCCTCTGCGTGAAAGCGCGCTTGAAAATGATCGGGATGACTCCAGCGTACACGATCGCGCTAGACGATTTCGCGTGGCATCCCCGATTTGAGCAGCTCGTCGAACTCGCGCATATCATCAAAATCGACATGCGACTAACGTCGCGGACCGAGCAAGAACGTCTCCTATCCACCTATCAGCCGCGTGGTATCGAGATGTTGGCGGAGAAGGTCGAGACTCGCGAAGAATTCGAATGGGCGGTCAACCTTGGTTATGACTATTTCCAGGGATACTTCTTTGCGCGTCCGTCAATCATCTCCGCAAAGGAAATTCAGCCCGGCGTTGTCACATGCCTGCAGTTGCTTAGGCAACTGCGGAGTCCGGAGCTTGACAAAGTTCACTCGGGTTCAAGCCGGTGTTGTTTCGAGACCGGATCGCGTGCACTTCTACCTTAGCTCTTGAACGGGAACATCAAAATAGGCTGTATTGACAACGCCGCGACGCTGGAACTGGACCCATACCCGGTAGGTTTGCGCTCGCGGAAAGTACAGGTTGAACTGCATCTGCGGTCCGCCGTCGGCGATCACCGGATGGGTGTGGATCTGGTCGATCAGATCGTCACTCGCTGCCAACATGTGCCCCCAGGCACCGATATACTTTTCGAGCCCGTCCGCCGGATCGAGCTTGAAAAACATGAGTGTCTTCGACTGCGGGTTCGGCTGGACCGGATCGGTTTCCAAGGACACCCGCATGTTGCCGGCGTCCTTGGGCGAGTAGTCGCGACCGAGAGTGGGGGTTGACTGAGACCCGCCCGCTACGATGATCGTCTTGGCGCTTAGCTGCGGCGTGGCTCCATCCGGATAAAAATCACCCAGCAGACGGTAAAGCCCTGGTTTAGGGAAGGTGATGTCGAACCGGAATTTCCCGTCCGCGCCGAAGGTGGGGTGTTCATGCAGAAAGAACTGCAGGTCCTGGCTGATCACGAACAGGTGGAATAGCTTCTCGTGGACGATTTGGAAGTGTTGGATGAGTTTGTTGTTCTCCGGGTCCAGAACGCTGAACTCGAGCTGAACTTTCTGGCCGGGCTTCACCGCTCTCGGCGTGATCTTCATGTCCATCGGGAATTCAACCGGCTCCGGGATTCCGGCCACCAGCGTCATGCCGCAACGCGGGCAGACCCCTGGGACACTTGACCTTATGTCGGGGTCCATCGGGCATTGATAAACCAGATCCTGGGCCGGGGGGGGATTGACTGGGGCTGATGGGACCACCCCAGATTCCTGACCCACGAGGCGTCCCCCGATGAGACCGTTGGCTGCGGCGGCAAGAAAACCGCGTCGAGTTGAATTAGTAAGTTTCATACATAACCCCACGTGCCGCTGGACTTCATTTCGGCGGTGAATTGTTCTTAGATACGCGCACTCCCTGGTATTTCGGCGGCGGCACGTCTGCGACCGGAATCAGGCCGATATTCGCTCCGCTCGGAACGCCTCGCACTACGGTTGCGGCTGGAAGCTCCAGGGGCACTCTCAGCAAGAATGGATGATTGAATTTCATCGTGTATTTGTGCAGCCAGATCAGGGGATAGATCGTGCCATCCGGCAACTCCGCAGTAATCTGAAACGAAGCCCCTTCCGGAACCTTCTCGGGCCACAAGGCTCCCAGCTTCAGCGCGTGCGCGAGCTTGATATCTCCGCTAATCGCGACCTGGTCGGCGGGTCGGGCCAATCCGGGGTGCGTGGACTCGGTAAGCGGGGGCGGCAGATCCTTCGGCTCTCCTTCGGGAGCTCCACCCTCCTCCCAATCCACGATCAATTCAAGCTGCTCAGGAGTAAGGGCCTGATCGTCACGGAAATCGCCAAAACCTTTCACGGCGCCCCAAGGAGGCATACTTCGCTCTAGAACTTCCGCACCGATCGCCTTTGCCCAAGGCCGGGCGTCCTGATAGGTGGCCAGTGAGAAGGCCTGCCCGCCCTCGCGGTGACACGAAATACAATGAGCGTTAAAGAGACGGATAATTTCGCGGTCAAACGTAACTTTCGTCGTGATGATGTCGTGACCGTTCGCGGCGAACGCGAACAGAAGCGCAATAGGGATAAATCGCATTTTCAATATACCTGGAACTTCCGCAGGAACCTGACCTGCCTTAAGCGTTGCGTTGAGAAAACTGCGGAATGCCTTCATTAGTGAAATCCCCAATGCAGGCCCCAACACCGGAGAAACAAGCTAGCCTGCATAGGACTGTTACTCAAGAGTCTCCCCATTTGTTCTGCGGAGCATCTGGTTATCCATCCGCTGATCCGGTTGGCATGCGCCAAGTAAATCCAATCCGTACAATGGCATCAGTAAGGGGGACAACAAACCCAGGAGGCTCGCGCGCGGGGAGAACGGACCCAAACGTTGCGCTATGTCACTCACACTGCTGGGTTATTCCGCGCGCGTGTGCTCTTGGCGCGTCTGTCCACTTGGCGGCTGCTTGGGCCGCTCGATGCGCGCTCTGGGAATAACGAGCACGGCTCCGGCGATGTCGCGGGAGCAGGAGCGATTATCGGCTTTCGCTTTCGGCGTTTGATGCGGCCCAGATTGGAGGACCGCGGTGGTGCCGGGTTTCCTTTTATTACCAGAGCCGCCGACATCAGCGGACTGGCCCGCAGTAAGGACGTCCCGTGCCGTGATGATTCCAGAATGAATCGTGCAATCAAGGGGAATCCACACTCAGATGCTTATTCCACCATTATCTTCACGGGCTGTTCAAGGAGTTTGGGGCCGCTTCCCGACTTCAGATGGATCATCGGCGCCCAGCGCCCCGGTTTTACGCCGGCGGGCACCTTGAACCTGATCAGCTTGTCGGTCTGCTCGATCATCTCTACCTTCACGTCTTCGACATCGTTCGTCAGGTAGAGCTCATCGACGTTCGTCGCTCCGAGCCCCTGACCCTTCGCGCTGACAGCGTCGCCTACTTTCGCCGTAAGCGGATCAACGGTGGTGATTTGCGTGCTCTCAGCTGTCCCTGTGGCAGAAAATAGGAGCAATCCGGTGAGGGCAATTGTGGGAACCGCGAACCGCATGGCGATCGTCCTGTCTGTGTCTCCCCTGGCGAACAAGACTTTACTCTCTTCCACTGACAAGCGCAAGCGCCCGCCGGAGCCTGTCGGAGCCGAGGGAGCACTATGGCTGAGGGACCACTGTGGCTTGACTTCAGCCCCATGCGGCAATAGCATAATCGCTTCGTAAATTTCGTAAATATGGGAGGTGATCCTCAGTGCTTCTCTCTTCAGTTCTGATCCTGTGGGCAGCGGTGACTGTCGCGTTCGTCGCAGTGATGATCTGGAAGTCCGTCGCAGGAATAAAGGAGGAAGACACTCTGCTTCTCAGCGAGGGCGAGGCCAAGGAGGCCGCCGAGCAACAGGCGCTCATCGCGAGAATGGAACGGCTCGCGTCTTGGGCAAAGGTGTTAGGTATCGCCTTGTTGGTTCTTCTTCTGGTGGCTGGCGGAGTATGGATTTACCCCGGTATTATTGGACTAAAATAATCCTCAGGGGTTCGAGTTCGATGAGCGTGATCTTCAGCCGGTAGATTGGCGGTGGTGCCTTGGGAGAGGGCGTGGGGGGCCCTTGGATGCCCGCTACGCTGCTTTTGCCTTCTTCTTCGCCGCTACCGCTTTGGGTTTGAATGTGTCCTTCGCTTTAGTCTTCCGATTAGCAGGCCAAAGAGCTTTCATCCGCTCACCGAAGGCTTTCCCTTAAGACGCTGTGAACCTGCGGCGCTTCCTCTTCGCTTGCGCTAGTGCAGGACTGTCGTCAGGTGGCTCAGGCGCGGCAAGCGGAGCGGCAAGAATCACAGGATTCCTTGGGCGGGCGTCCCCGGCGCTTGGCTGGACCGGCGAGGGCTTTGATAGCGCGGCTTAATTTGTCGCTCTCGGCTAGGAGCATCGAGACGATCTGTTCGGTTGACATCAGCGGCAATACTAACACGAGCGGCGTACAGTTTACTTCGATGGGCGTCGATCTCTATACTCTCAGCATGGCTTGCAGGGACCGCGATGCACTCGCGGATCGATACGCCGCCGCCGAAGAATCCTACAGGAAGGCCATCAAGCATTTTAAGGATCTGAAGGGGGTAGCTTTCCAGCAGGCCTGGGATGCTTCGGTGGATCTGCTCCAAGCTCGGGAGCGCGCCGGGCAGCTGTTGGCGGATCATGACCGCGTACACAACTGCGCAGCCGCCAGTACTCATAGCGAGGGCAGCTGACGGCTGAGCCGAGCTACTCAGACGGCGAATCGCGGGCGCGCCGCTTGACACCGCCGCCTCGGGCGAGCGAGACTTTACGAAACGAGGGAAGGCAACTTCCATGCCGGAGGTAAACCCAGACCGGCATCTCGGAGCCGGTCTGGGTTCTCTGGCAACCGGCCCTCCTCTCCATCCGCTTTTACTTGACTTCATTCGGCAGGTTCTTCAGCAGCGTCGGATAGACCCAGCCGGCCGGCAACACCCGGTCGGGGTCAGGCCGCACGCTGAGATACGTTACGTGATCGGTGATCTGGCTCCAACCGTGGGCGACGCCGTTAGGGATGATGATGATATCGCCCGGCACAATCCTGCGGCTGTACGCACCCCTGCCGGCCACGCCGTTTCCGCCAGGGCCATTCATGACACTGGCGGAACCGGTACCGTGCTTCCTATTGTCGATCGCTTGGCGATCACGTTCAGTTCCGGCTTCGCGGGCAATCAGGTACTTTACCTTGCCGCGCGTAACAACAGCACCTGTCGTTCGTATGCTCGCGCCTGCAGTGAATGTGGCAGCATTTCGGCGGGAGAGAGTAAATCGCTCGGGCTATGGGACTCTTCGAAGTGCTGACAGAGCTTGTTTTGCTTATACACCTCCTCTGGATTCTGTGGGTGATCCTCGGCTGGATTGTGACCGCAACCGACCGTTGCTGCGGTGGTTTCATATCGGGTCGCTCCTTTGGGGTATTTTGATGGAGGTCGGTCCTTGGCCCTGTCCTTTAACCATCGCCGAGCAGTGGCTCCAGCGTCGTGCCGGTCCGGCTTCCTACCAAGGCAGCTTCCTTATCCATTACCTCGAAATTGTCGTCTATCCTGACGTCTCTCCGGAGCTACTCGCCTGGGCCGGTTCAGGTGCCTGCTTACTGATCCTCGGCATCCACGCAAGGCGATATGCCGCACAGCGCCGTGAGTGACACCAGCGTACCGAAACATTCGCCAACGGTGGGCGGATCAGTCGGCTGCACGCCATATAACAGACTCGCCAGACACCGCGTCAAGCCGGCTGTCAGCGCAGCCCGAATCCCGAGCCCTCCGACCTTCGGCGAGACAAGAGCAACGCGTAGCCGGAAGGGAAATACCGTCCGAACGGGATTGCCGGAGGCTTGTCCAATGAAGCCTACTGGGGATGTACGTCCACAGTTGAGTGTTCGAAAAAGGGAGGACCAATGAAACGAGGACGTTGTGCCCTGCTCGGCCTTGCCATGCTCTTTTCAACCACGGCCTGTAGCCACAAGGCTCCCGTAGCGGCATCGCACCCACCCGATACTGCGCCCATAGCGGCTGCAAGGGCGCCGTCGACTCCGGCACCGCCGAGGTCCTCCGGCACGCCGGCGGCTCAGAGCCGCCCACAAGCGGCTCCGAGCCGTTCTCCCACCGCGCAGGAAAGGGCCACTCTGAACGACAGGCTGGCACGTTTGGAAGACGCGCTGTTTGATTACGACAAAGCGACGATCCGCCAGGACGCGACCACAGCGCTGCGAGACGACGTAGGAGTGATCCACGACATCCTCGCCAACTATCCCAGCCAAAAACTCCTCATTGAGGGCCATTGTGATGAACGAGGTTCCGAGGAATACAATATCGCCCTAGGAGACAAGCGCGCGAAGGCCGCCGAGGAGTTCTTGGTCACCATGGGCATACCAAATGCCCAACTCACGATTGTCAGTTTCGGGAAAGACCGCCCTGTCTGCACCGACAAAACCGAACTGTGCTGGCAGCGGAATCGACGCGCACACGTCACGGCGGCGCCCTAGTCGTTTCTCGCTTCCCGCTTGGGAGGCTTCTGGAGAACGTACAACGCAGCGGGGCGCGCTTGGGGGAAGAAAACAATCGCGTCCCGTTGCGTTGTGGGGGGGGCTATTGAAGCAATTTAGATTCGCCTTGGGTAGATTGCGGCCAGCATCCGCTCAAGATCGAACAGAACACATCCGGCGTCCTGCCCCGCGCTACAGAAGGACTGTGGTTCTCGTAAACGCTGATCCCTTTGAGATAATGGAAGTTACTCTTCATTGCCCCCGTCTGGTGATCTGACTCCCAACCTCGTGTCAGTATTCTTCGCCGCACTGTATTCCGTGTTTCGAACCCGCGCTGCGCTTCAGGTGGAGATCCTGGCGCTCCGCCACCAGATTGGAGTGCTCAAACGCTCGGTGAAGAAGTGCCCAAAGTTGACCGCCGCAGACGGGTTCTTGTGGGTATGGCTGTCGAGAGTTTGGCGTGGCCGGCGATCTGCGCTCGTGATGGTCAAACCTGAGACGGTGATTGCATGGCATCGGAAGGGATTCCGGTTGTTCTGGGCCTGGAAGATCCGGCACGCACGCGCGGGTCGTCCCGCCGTTCCGCTGGAAGTTCGGGAACTGATCCTCAGGATGAATCGCCAGAACTCGATCTGGGGTGCTCCAAGAATTCACGGCGAACTGCTCAAGCTCGGCATCCCAGTCGGGGAAACCAGCGTTGGCAAATACATGGTGCGCCGGAGAATGCCGCCCTCACAAACGTGGCGCACGTTCCTCAAGAACCACGTGAAAGAACTGGTGTCCGTCGATTTCTTCACGGTACCGACGATTCGTTTTCAAGTTCTATACGTATTCATGGTGCTGGCCCATGATCGGCGCCGCGTTCTCCACTTCAATGTAACGGCCCATCCGACGGCGGGGTGGACGGCGCAACAATTGGTCCAGGCATTTCGATGGGACTCCGCTCCCCGCTATCTTTTGCGCGATCGAGATAGCATCTATGGTCGCGACGTCATTGAGCAAGTAAAAGCCATGGGCATCCAGGAAGGGCTCTCAACTCCGCGCTCGCCGTGGCAAAGAGCATACGTCGAGCGCGTGATCGGAACCATCCGGCGGGAGTGCGTGGATCACTTAATTGTTTTCAATGAGGCCTCGCTCCGTCGAATCCTTGCTTCGTATTTCGATTACTATCACCGATCCAGAACCCATCTTTCCTTACAGAAGGATTCGCCGGAGCCGCGGTTAGTGCAAACGCCGGAAATGGGGCCAGTCGTGGCGGTCCCGCAGGCCGGCGGTCTAAACCATCGCTACGAACGCCGCGCCGCCTAAATTCCGGGAATCGAAGTGTTCTTCCACCATCAGGGATCAGTGCATGCTCCAGCGTAGTACTGATCCTTTCCGCTACGCAATCGCCTCAGAGAAGAGACAGGGTCGGCGGTCGCCGCTATCAAGTCGCAACTTTCCTCATTCGAGCCCCGATTCAGTTTTCGAGAACCACAGACGTTTCCGGGACGGCTCCGTTGGCAACTTCCTGCTCCGTCTTCGAATTATGGTGTTTTGACATAAAAATGTAATCTCCTTAAGCCTCTTCAGCGCGCCGCTTCGTGCGGCAGCGCTGCCTTCGATCCCCTACTGTAAGGTCGCCGGTGTTATAGTATCCGACGACGTGCCCGTCGGTGTGATAATCCGTGCCGACGATGGACACTTTCTTCATATCAAACCCAGACTTCTGGAGTTTCTTCACCGCTTCCTTTGCTTCAGAGTGGGTTTGGTAAATGGCTACAACCGAGTTTCGTTTCAGACATGCGTTCTGTTCCCTTCATTCCGCCGGCCTGATCTATAGCGATGCGAGCATTATGAAAGGCGTATTCCCTGGCAAGATCCATTCCCGAACGAACCATGACGATTTACCACGGGGATGAAGAGTTTCCGACCAAGCGTGTCATCGCACTTCCAATACCCGTGCGCTTGTTGATGCATCTCCATTTCAATCTCTATGCCCTTGTAGATGGAACGAATCATGGACATTATGCTCCTTGCGCTACCACACGAAAAGGCCAGCGCCGCCGCCCGGCTCGCGGACGCGCCCGGCCTGGACCGGACTACTGCGCATCGGAGTTATGTTCTCGTGAACCACACCGGGTAGCTGCGGTTCTGGACCGTTCGTTGCTTCGATTTCCACCGCGCCTCGCCGGTTCATGACATCGGCAGCGGTCTCCACCCTCTCGTCCGACCCTGTCGCGAATACCAGGGCCCCTCCGCGCCGCAGTCCTTCAACGTAAGCTTGCGACTCCGCTTTGGTCGCCCCGATCCTGGTAAGCTCCCGGACCAAGTCGACTTCGAAATCGAGGCGTGGGAAGCTCATCACGCCGGTGACTTCAAAGCTCGCCGGCTCGGTCAGGGTGCGGACCTCTTTCCGAGGAAAACCAAGCGCTTCGATCTCTCGGACGACGCTGTCCACGAGCCCAGGATTCTCAAACAGTCCAACTGCAGTCTTCGGCATATTTATGACCTCCGTCGCAAAGTATTAAAACCTATATTTCTCCGTCTCGAATGCACGTTACACTCGTGAAATCGCTTCTCGAACTCTGCGGCTTGGTGAACCCAACCTTTTTTCACTTTGAGGAGCAAAATCACGCCCGGTCCCGTCAACGCCGACCCGTCTGATGATCGAGAGTAATGGCCATTTCGTGGTGCAGATGAAGGCGGTGTGATCCTCGGTGAGCCGAATGAAGACTTGCTTTGTGAACCAAGTTCTGAGTGTCATTATCTGCACCCTCCAGTGACATTTAACGCTTGTGCGCCGCTTCATTGTCGGGTCGCAGCTGGTGCCGGCCCGTTCAGCAAGCGCTTCAGCGCATCCATCGCCTTGCCGAAGTCTCCCCAATTCCCCTGCTGCATTGCCTTCTGGGCATCATCGAATTGCGTTCTCGCCTGGCCCAGTTCCGGTTGGCCGCCGGGCGCCTCGGCTGAAATCTGGGGTTGCTGCGTCCCGAAGACGGCCTGGATGGCCTCATCCAGAGTAGGCTCCATTGCGACTTTGTCCCCAGAGATCACGATTACGCGTTTGAGTTGGGGGAAGTCCGTTCCTTCCGCCGTGAGGTACAGCGGGACCACGTACATAAAGGAGTTCTCGATCGGCACCGCGATGAGGTTTCCGCGAATGACTTTAGACCCTTTTTGGTCCCAGAGGGTAAGTTGCGCTGCGATTGCGGTGTTTTGATCGATCATTGCCTCGATTTGCATCGGGCCGTAGATCAGCTTGTCCTTGGGAAGCTGGTAAAAGAGCATCTTCCCGTAGTCGGGGAAATCAGACCTGGCGGCCAGCCAGGAGATCATGTTGTTTCGCTTCTGGGGCGTGAACGGCGTCATGAGGAGGTATTCGAGCTGGTCGCTTCCCGGGAGCTTCATCAGAATGTAGTAGGGCTTCATGGGCGCGACCGTGCCCGCATAGTTTTCCTGGGGGAGCACCCAGAGGTCTTCGCGGTTATAGTAGACCTGCGGAACCGTCATGTGGAACGTTCGGTACTGGTCGGCCTGGATGGAAAAGAGATCTCCGGATACCGCAGATGCGCCTTCAGATCCGCGGAAAGCTGGTTCAAGTCCAGGAAGACGCCCGGAAACGCACGACGGTAGACCGCCATGACGGGGTCGTTCGGATCCATGACGTAGAACCTGACGGTTCCCTCGTACATGTCCACGACAACCTTTACAGAGTTTCGAATGTAGTTCAACCCGTCTTCGACGGCCGCCGCGTGGGGACTGGAGTAGGGGAAGTGATCCGAGACCGTGTAGGCGTCCTGAATCCAGTACTGTTTGCCCTCGCTCACCACGGCGTAGGGATCCTGGTCGAGTTGCAGGAAGGGAGCGATCTGCTGCACGCGCTCCTGAACGCGCCGCCAGATCTGAATTCTGCTCTCTGGCTGAAGATAGGAGGTGAACAGAATGTTGACGTCGGTCTGCGTCCAGGCGAACAAGAGCCGCTTCCACAGGCTATCCAGCGGGATACCTCCCGTTCCGGCGTAACTCGTGTAGACATTCTGATTCCCTTTCGGGTAGTCAAACTCTTTAACGCCCGTCGCGACGATCCTATATCCAGGCATCGACTCGCCGTAGTAGATAGCTGGCTGGTTTATGGTTAGGTCAAAGGCGGACTCGGGTGGGATATTCTCAAGCACGTATTGCGGAAAGCCTCCCCCTGTAGTCTTTGAGACGAAGCTCATGACAGTGCCATAACCATGCGTGAACTGCAACTTCTGGTTAACCCAGGTTTGGGCTTGAGCCGGAAGCTCCGGGGAGAGTTCACGGGCCGAAAGCATCACCTGGTGATAACCCTCCGGCAGACGGTAGCGGTCTACATCCACCTGGTAAAACTGGTAATACAGCCGTATTTCCTGGGCCTGTTGGTACATCTGAAGCAACGGGCGCCAGTCCCAGAGACGGATGTTCTGGATCGTGTCTTGATTTCTCGCAATTACCTCGGGCGTCAGGTCGGCCAGCGCCGGGTAGGATGTCTCCTGAATCGTGTCGAGATTGTAGGCCTTGCGGGTGAACTCTATGTTGTTCTTGAGATACGGAGTCTCGCGCGCCAGCTCGTTTGGCTGCACCATGAACCTCTGGAAGAGGGTCGGTACCAGCCCCACGGCGATGAGATACAAGGCTGCGTAAATTCCGAATCCAATCAGTATCATTTTGAATCGCGGCTGTAAGACATTGACCATCAGAAGCGCGCATAGCGCCGCCGCGGCGCTTAGCATCGTCCAGTACGCGATCCGGGTCACATGATCTGCCGTATAGCCGGCTCCGTAAACTACTCCTTGGGTCGAGTAGACGAGTTCGTAGTGATCCAGGTAAAAACCCCATCCCCAACTGGCGACCAGGAAGAAGAACAGACTGGACAGATGTGGAACGGCCTTTGTGTTCCAGCCCTCCATCGGTCTGTTGCGTTTGAACTGCAGCAATCCGAAGTACGCGTAGAAGGCCAGGACGGCTAGAAGCGTGACGAGCGCCAGTGCGGTCAAGCCGCTTTGCAAGAGCTCGTAGAATGGCAGACGGAATACATAAAACCCGGCATCGGCCCCGAAGAGAGGATCGGACAACCCAAAGGATCCGCCATAACGAAAGCGGAGATAAGTATCCCACTCTGTATAGAAGACGAGCGCAAAGAACAGACCGCCGACAGCCGCGACCGCGCCCAAGGCCAGATTCAAAACCGTGCGCCAGATCCGGATGCCGAATCTTGCGGCGACGGCCGACTCGCTTGTCAAATTACCCGCACGGAAAGAGGCGCCGTTTCTCGCCGCAAGGCGAAGATTTATCCAGACGTACAGAGCCACGACAACGAAAGCCGCACAAAACAACTCCCACCGCACGGAGAAAAGTGTCCAGAAGACGCCACTGTAGCCGACCTGCCGCATCCAGAGCCACTTCTGTATCAAGCTAGGGATGAGCGCCAGGACAGCGATGATTGCGATCGCTCCAATAATTTCGAATATGATTGGACGCCCCGCCCTTGGCGGGCCTATCCGCATCGGGTGGTGATTTCCGTTGCCACTCGGCTTTTCGTCCGCAAGCGGCCTTGACGGCTCGACGGGTGGTGGTTTCTCGATCAGGGTTTCGCCACTCCGATCTGCTGCCGGGTTCGTCGCCAGGTGCAGCATCCACGTTTTTAAACTGGTCATCTCTCCCCACTCCTGTCGGTTCCACAATTGCAATCAAAGATCCATTCAGGTTCGCCGCTGCTCACAATCCAAGCCCAGTACGAAACGAGCCGTCAAGACGCAGACTCGACGTCCAAGGCACAGCAAAGATCTGCGCCGCGAGGTCCGTTCTTGACGGCGTTTTGAGAAGCGCCAGGAGGCGTAACCATCGAGCGTCGTTAGAGCGCGATCCGCGAATTAGCGCAGCTGCGCCATGCGCCGCAATGAGATACTGTTACACGGGGGCGTTGGCATCCGGGCGGGGGGGGCCGGCATAGAATACAGCGCGCGGGTCCACCCCTTTAGCTTGACCAAAAACGGTCGCTTGACCGCTAATGGTCATCAAACCTTAGATCCCTCGATCGTAAGGTTTTCTCCGGCCGACCCCTCTCAACAAATCCAGCGGCAAAGAACGGGACGAAGCTGTGGCGGTCGGTAAACGATCTGGACCTACGCATGTCATTAGATCCACTGTCACGTACAAAATGGCCCAGGAGGGCAAAGACAATGTTGACGAATATCACATTTTTCAAAGGTCTCGTGATCCAGGCCACGGACGGAGAGCTTGGAACTGTGGATCAGTTCTATTTCGACGATGAGACCTGGGCAATCCGCTACCTCACGGTCGAAACCGGCGGCTGGCTTGGCGGCCGGCAAGTGCTGATCTCGCCATTCTCTATCCTCCATACGGACTGGCCAGCCAAGCGATTGGATGTGGCACTAACGAAAAAGCAGGTTCAGAACAGCCCCGACGTGGACACACATCAACCAGTTTCCCGGCAGCACGAGGCCGAATACAACGGATACTACGGATATCCCTGTTATTGGGGCGGTCCTTACCTGTGGGGACCGGTCTACTACCCGGCGGGCGTCTCTATTCCAGCAACTGCTTCCACGCAAGCGATGGCGGGCAGGCTCCAGAAAGAATCGATGGATTCGCATCTCCGCTCTACGGAAGGCATCAGCGGCTATCACGTGGAAGCGACTGACGGGGAAATCGGCCATGTGGACGGGTTTGTCCTGGACGATGAAGCTTGGGCTATCCGTTACATTGAGGTGGCAACGCGGAACTGGTTGCCGGGCAAGAAGGTACTGGTTTCACCCGCGTGGATTGAACAGGTCAGCTGGCCCGAATCTAAAGTGTACGTCGCACTTTCCCGGGAAGCCATCAAAAGCGCGCCGGAGTACCTCGTGTCCAGGCCGATTACTCGAGATTATGAAGACCGCCTCCATTTGCACTACGGCCAGCCGCCTTACTGGCTACGCGAAGCTGAACACAAATCGGCCCTTTCACTGACCGGCGCGTAATCACCGGTCTTGGGCATGCTAAGCCCGGACCGAAGAATGCCAATCAGCACATTGTTTCTGGATGTCGGCGGGGTCCTGCTCACCAATGGATGGGACCACCACGCCCGCAGACGAGCCGTGAAGAATTTCAACCTAGATTGGGCCGCAATGGAAGAGCGGCATCGCCTCACGTTCGAAAACCACGAAGAGGGTAAGCTCACCTTCGAGGAATACTTAAACCTGGTTGTCTTTTACGAAAGCCGGGCGTTCACACGCGCCCAGTTTCGGCGCTTCATGTGCGAGCAATCGAAACCTTACCCCGCGATGATCGACCTAATCGTCCAGCTCAAGGCCCGGCACAGGCTGAAGATCGTAGTGGTCAGCAACGAATCCCGCGAAGTGAACGCTTATCGTATTCGCAAGTTCAAGCTGGACGGGTTTGTGGATTGTTTTATTTCCTCCTGCTTCGTCCACACCCGCAAGCCCGATGCGGACATCTTTCGGCTTGCGCTGGACATCGCCCAGGCGCCAGCCCGGGAGGTACTGTACATCGAAAACACACCGATGTTCGTCCAGATCGCGGAAGGTTTGGGGATTCGAAGCATTCTTCACACGGATTACAA
>JBEKBK010000156.1:0-15742 GCA_050015435.1 Bryobacteraceae bacterium | reverse complement strand
ATGCGTTACCTCCTGCTGAAAGCACGGCGCATAGCCGTGACCAACACCGAATACGTCGCTTTTCAGAAAGCCAGGAAAGCCGCGTAGAATGCCACTTGTTACGAATTCCTGCGGAGAGCCGATTTTTGAAAAGGTCTATCCACTGCTCCCAAAGCGTCGTAGTGCGCCACAGCAGTGTCGTCGTTTGCTCACCGATGCCCTGTACACAGGTCTGCGAGGCCTCATCGACGGGGATCGGTTCGATGTGCGGCATAAAGCGCAAGGACTGAAGCGAAACGATCCGAAACGAGAGTTCATGTGGGATCACGTCTGGATCAGCAATGAAGACGGTCAATTGGCATTGGTGTTGGAGTCGGAGTGGAGCAAATGGGGAGAGTTGGTGTTAGAAGACTTCAAGAAGCTCCTCTACGCAAAAGCGCCGTTGAAAGTGCTGGTGTACGTGGAACAAAAGGAAAACCTGATGGCGTGGGAGGCGATGAAGCGATGCCTCCAGTCGTTCGCTTTTCATCTTGATGGTGAACACTACCTGATCGTGAACCTTCGAGGGTGGGATAGCGGGTCCGTGGAAGCGGTGTTGTACGCACACGCCTCCGGGTTCCAGATTGTAAAGGGACACTGAACGCCGCCAAAGGCGGCTCTGGCCGTCGTCACAGTGCGCTGAACACCGTCTGATAATCCGCTATCAGGGGCTATTCGGCTCAAGATCCAGAGTTACGATGAGGCGATCCGCCACAGCCTGATTTCCCTTGAGAGCCTGAATCCGGTGTCGTTAAAGATTCGGGTTCGATGGCTTATGAAAGATGATCCTTCGGCAACATATGAAAACGCCGGTGAAAGCCAGAACGGCTGGTGCCAAGCCCACGACACTCCAAACCGCTTTCGTGGCCCAATTGAATCTACCAAAGTGCAGATCGGCCAGCCATAGCAAGCCAAGCGAGTCTAACGGGAACACGGCGTTGAACAAGTCTGGGAAGGCAAAGTAGGCTCCCGAGATCGCCCAAATGAAGAGGAAGGGGAAGCTCCAAAATCCCAGTGCGCTGTGAAGATCCCAGTGGACTCGGGCGAAGTTCGCTCTCCAACTTACCATCAGACTACGCCGCCAGTTCTTGATTCCGGGCCACCAGATGACGGCACCGGTCAGGCAGAGCACTGTGAGGCACGCCGCCCCACCACCGTTCACCGAACGGCCAATGGTTCCCGCCAGGAGATTGGAATGGAGTTTGACCAGCCATTCAACGGGAATCCACGCCGATAGTTCGTCCCGGTAGACCAGGATCGCCCCCGTCAGGCTCATGAGTCCGATGTACACGCCCAACACAACGCCGACCATATAGTGAACGTTGAACAGAACGCTGTAGACCCAAAGTCGTTGGGGTTGGTGAATCCATTGTTGCCAACTACTTTTCAGATCGTTCCCTTTGGCCAGTGCCGCTCGTCGGGTCGGGGTGCGGCCTTCGGATTTAAAAATTGGACGATGGGCGGTTTCTTCTTCATCGGGCGCTCTTTCCAGATTGTAATAGGCCGGGCGCAGAAACTCGAATGCCCAGCCCCTAGACAACGCCGTACAGTGCTTCCAAAACCACATGCGTCTCATTCAGAACCGCATCGAAGGACATCACGACCCGAATTCCGAAATGGTCGAAGCGGGCAACGACGCCCTTATCGTCGTCTTGGGCTTCAATCTTGCGGGTAACCAGGAGTTTTCTCCCACGGACTGCCAGTGAAAGTGCTTTGACGATTGGAAGGAGGCCCGGATCACAATGAAGTTCATCATTTTGTCCTCGTCCAAGAAACGTTCGATGTTCTTGTAGGGCTGTGCCGTCCTGATCAATCTGAATTCAACTTCGCAGCCATCTATGCGGAGCTTGGAGTTCGCATTCCCCGGTGTCGGCTCGTAGTGGTGCCTGACCTCTCAGTTTCAATAGTTGCTGAACCTGCTTTTCGAAGAAACGGACTGGAGTAGCCGTGCAAGTCCTGACAATGCCTTTGTGGCCTCTCTCTAGCAACCTTGTGCAAAGCGTTCAATTAAAAATTGAAAGCCGTCACAAGTGGGAAACGCCGGGACCTCGAAGCATCATCGAAGCGGCCCGTGGTGACGGATATGAACGGTGCTGCAATCTCGTGGTGTTTAGCCGTGGGCGACGGCCGCTTCAATCGAACAGGCACTAGCGAGTTCAACGGCTCAATCCACCTCGCCAGTGCCTTTCCGCTTTGCTCATAGCAATCGTTTGCACAACTCTAGCATTGTGCCCACGTCGAATGCTCGCTTCAACGAAGCAGTCGTAGCTGCCCACACAATCGGACCAGATGACCTAACTATCTGCGTCCAATACCAGAGATTCGCTTTGCCCGGACTCGAGTTCTTATGAATGAATATGTAGCGCTCTTCGAGATCACCCACAAGAGCGTCGCAGTTCTCCTTCTTGAGAAAAAGGGCAAAGATGATGACTTGGGCAGGTATCGGGGGGCTATCCTTGCGTCGGAAAACGACCTGTCTAGTTCCGAGATCGAAGACATTCAAATTCTCCTCATGCCAATGATCTCTAAGAGCAGAGAAGACCCGAAGTGTCATCGATGCGACGAGTAGGACTGCGACTACAGCCAAACCAATTTGACTGTATGTGGTCTCCTCAACACCAAAAGCACGCAAAATAATCGCTACCGTGAAGAACACAATCAGGTGTGTGATACAGACGAGCGAAACCGAAAGCACGAGCCGCATCCTTCGACCGTAGATTTTCAACAGTGTTCGCAGCGAGTCATTCGACGGAGAAGCATTTTCCTGACGAGAGAAGGACCGTAGTATCGGTGTGTTTGTCATTTGATCTTCTCCTGCTTAGCAGCCTCTATCTTCTTTCCGACCTTTATTTTCAAAATCACTAGGTCCCGATAGATGAAAAGGCAAAGTGGTCCAACGGTATATATTGCGAAGAGGACCTGCATCGCTCTGAATTCGACCTGTTGAAGCCAGCCCTTCGGTTGAAACCATTCGATTCCTTCCTCGGCTAGATAGTTGATAACAAGAAAGACAGCTAGGAATGCAGTCTTCAGCGCAACGCTGTAGAGGTGCGTCCCTAGTTCCGTAGTCTTTTCGCCAATTTCGTTCAAAGGTCCGTCTTGGCCCATCGCACCAAGATAGCACCAGCACTCGGGGGAGGGAACCAAATTGTGCTAACACTGATTGCACAGTCATCAAACGACCCCGCCGATTACGTTTAACCCTGCGACCATCTTCGCAGCAACCCTCATAGAATTATTGATTGCGACCTGCCCGATCCCTGTGATCTTGAAATATCGTTTCGATCTTCCGCCTCTTTGTGGCGTCGGATCAGAGAACCACGACTGCACGTAGCCTTTCTGTTCCAAGCGGTCCAACGTTGTATAGCACGAGCCAAGGGAGACGCTTCGCACACCTTCGGCTAGCTTCTCGACCTGTTCGTGAATTGTCATCCCATAAGCGTTTTCTCCGAGCATCATGAGAGCCGCCAGGATCAACTGTTCAAATTCCCCGAGATTGTCGCCTTTAGCCATCCAAGACCTCTCTTCCACATTGTGGGACAAATCAATCCTGTTGTCAAGAGAAACGCCGTGTTCCGTATGAAGCAAGGCCCCAGGGAGGGCGTGTCTCTCTGCCTCATTACTCCCACAGTGTGGAAGAGATTAGAGGACGTTGTCAAGGAGGATCACCAAATGTGGAGTAAGATACACTGTATCAACAACTTAAAGATGAGATAGAGTCGCCTCCACTCGGAGTTGTTCTCGATCTGTGGGACGCTGCGATCAAGATCTACACAAAGCCCCAAGGATGTTCCCGCCAAGTGCAGCGGTTACTCGACTGTTGGGGCAAGATCTCCCCGGCGTGAAACTGCTTTTCCACCCGACACTTTTTCTTCTGTCGCCGCCAGTGCATCGGTGGTCACATTCAACAGGTCGAGCAGGCCGTCCAACTTCTTTGCGAACCGAACCACGTTCTGTGGCTGTAGCTGAGGCGGCACCTACCCATTAGGACGACGGTTACCGGGACGAACCGCCACGGCCACAGGGTAAGGCTTCGAGTTCACTGACCAGGGCGCTGAAATCGGCAAGGCTGGCAACGCCCTCGCCTTGGAATTCCCTCCCCCACTTCACGAGCCGTATGATTTGGCAGACGAGTTGCGCCAACCATGTGGCTGATCATTCAGTAGACTGTATTCGATGGAACTGCCACGGGAAGCGTTTCAGCCAAGAGGAAAGGATCGAACTGTCAACGATGTTCTCACTGAGGATCAGGTCGTTGTGTTTGTGGTGAACGATTTCAAGTCCCGTGGGTTCATCAATGTCAAATTCAACCTTACAGGTTCGCAAGGAGATGACGTGACGGCGACCGATCTGTCAACTGGAGAAACGTGGGTCATCGAATGTAAAGGTGAAATTAAGAGCAAGGCCAACGCAGACGGCACACTATCCGTTCCGTTTACTCCGAACATGTGTCGGCAAAGTATTGAAGCCGCACTTTATAAAGCTATGAGGTGTCGGTCGGAGGCTATATTGAACCCAGAATGGAAACGACGTGTGGGGATGGCGTTTCCAAATACGCCTCACTACCGGGATCACCTGAAGCACCTCATTCCTTGTCTTAAAACGACGGGTATAGAAGTGCTCTTGGTCAGTGTGAAAGGGTCTGTCAAAACTCACCGAGAAGTGTTCCCTTTTTGAATTGTGATGATGACCTTCCGCTACCGAGAAGCCGCACGGATCTTCGGCTTGAGAGAGCACCTGTTCTCTACCGCAGCCAGCGGCTCGCTTCTCCACGACCAGCACCACTTCGGGGTCGGATTCGAGAACGAAAATATTTACCCCGGCTTCCGACCAAGTTCACTTGACTTTTTCGCCACCCGCAAGATCAAGTGGCACGGCGGCGTATCGTGCGACTCCAGCATCGTCAGTTCGCAGGTGGCGTGTTTGAATTGCTTTTTCCCTTACACGACTGATTCACTGGCGCTCAAGGCATGGCTGTCCAAGCTGTATCCTGACCTTGAAGAAGTTCTGCCGATTGCCAGCATATTGGAGCCAGCGCTACCGGATGGCAGCCGCCCGTTCCTCACGTTTGAATGGATCGGCGAAAGAAGCTACCTGAGCGAACGGTGGGGGAACCGTGGACAAAACTGCACCAGCGTGGATGTGATGTTTCGATTCCGCACAACGAACGGCAAGGTCCATGTTGTCCTGGCCGAATGGAAATATTGCGAAAGAGACGAACAGGCCAAGTACCAACACGTCAGCGACCGAGGCACTGACCGGGTTGCCACTTACCGACCGCAACTTGAACTCGACGGGTGCCAGCTTGTATTGGGCAACGTTCACTTTGAAGACCTGTTCTTCCTGCCGCTGTACCAACTGATGCGCCTTCAGCTACTCTCTTCTGCGATGGAACGGGAACACGAAATGGCGGCAAACATCGTTTCGGTCTTGCACATCGCTCCACGGGCGAACGATGGACTCATGAACCGGGCGCTATCCTGCAAGGTGGCGGCGGGTACAACGGCTGGGGAAGTCTGGCGCAAACTCGTGACGCCAGATCGGTTCAAGGCGGTGGCGACGGAGGACTTCTTTCCGTTGCTGGTGGGAAGCGGAGCGGACCCGGCCTGGACGAGCTACGTTGGCAAGCGGTACGGGGCGATGGGCACTTAGTCGGGCACCCTGTCCGGGTAGCGATGCACTTCCTCACCTGCTCCGGCCACTCCAGAAGACCACAGCCGGGAAGTCGAGCAGTTTTCTGTTTTGAAATCGGCCCGTCCAGGCCCCTTCGTTCCGCAAGCAGGCCGTTCTGCAGAACCCGAAGATTGTGGCGACACCAACTTCGAACGCTCGGTCAAGCGGGGTTTGCGCCATGTACACTCTTTCATATGACCGAGCAGACGTTCGAGAACATTTCTGCCGACATTAGGCGGGCCGCATCTGAATCAAGGGTCAACCTAGACGATCCCGTCTATCCCTTCACCGTGTGGCTAGAAAATCCCATCGGGAGTGGAACATACTTCAACGCTGCAAAGTGCAGGGACCTGGAAGACGCCAAGCGGCAAAGCGGCTCTCGAAACGCAATTATCTATGGAGCAGCAGCGGGCAAGACCCAGGTCATCGTATGGCGGGATCATCAGTGGATTGATGCTTTCGCCAAGTAGCCGCCCGTGTCCAAGTCTTTCGGCAAGTGGGCAACGTAATCGGTCACTGAGCGCTTCTATTCGCCGGGTCGCTGTGCTCATCGTTACGTGCAGCCACCTTGTAGCCCATTGATTCGAGGAGGACCACTAAGGTCCCTGCCACAGGCGTGAACTTGAAGGTGAACGTATAGTCGGTTGAACTTGCGCTCTGACAGCGAATTCTCATGAACAGCGGATCGGGCAATTTGCCAGTGTTGATCCAATCGTAAAGTGCACCGACGTTCCCGATAATTCCGCTGTTGCCCTCTTGGAGATGATAGGTCAGTTCACGATCCTCTCCGGGGCGAATTACGGCACTACCGTGATCGAATTCGAGCAGTTGATCATCTGCCGAATATGGCTCGAACGAGGCGTTGAATGCCGGTCCTGTCCCTTCGTTGCGCAAAACGAGATGCGACTTCTCATTCAGGTTGGAACGAATGTAACGGGACTGGGGTGGTTCTACTCGGATCGCCAGTATTGGCATGATTGCGGTTTCATTCTGGCGGTGCAGTCAGCGGTCGATTCATTCTGACGTTGTGCTTCGCTTACGAGCTTGGCCGTGACATCATTCTGCCTTTGCGCCTGCTCCAGGAGCCTCAATGACGTTTGGTTCTGCCGCTGCGCCTCTGTCAACAGATTCGCCGTCTCGGTCATTTGCGCTTGAGCCGCCTTCCGAAGTTTGTAGGTCTCGACGGTATACCAGACGAGAACAATGAGCGTGAGCACGACGGCGATGGTGGCGATGTAATCCCACAGCCCTTTTTGTTGAAGCGCCACCAAGCGGTCGAGGCTACTGGCGATGCCGTTTAGGTCGGGGCTCACTCACCTTAACCTAGCACCGAGATCAAAAACGGGGTGCCAGGGAAGGACAACTCGCATCAAAAACCCATCCTCCACGTCACACCCAGAACGTTGCAACCAAGGGAATGTTTTAGCCGGTTTCCCAGTATCTAAATCATCTGTTTCCGGTATGACGAGGCCGCATTGCTAGCGGGTTTGCAATCGCAGCGAAGCCCACGTAAGCGGTCGATCTGTGCGTCCCAGCGCCCCGGTATTGTCGTATGCTGAACTCGTCGGGCCGGGAAAGTGATTGGCCAGACCACTACGAATGCGGGACTCCCAAGCTCCTGAATACCAACGGCTCTCAAAGCGGGCGGCACATTTGTTGGCCCGAGGGGAAGGCATCGATGTCGATTTCAAAAGATCCGCTGCGGGACTCGAAGCCGTGGACATCGTAGCCTTCGCAAACTCCAAAGCTGGCGGGGCCATCTTGATTGGCGTAGATGAATCCACCGGTTCCAGTGGAAGGCATGTCGGCACCATCGTCGGTTGTCATGTAGGTGACCAGGAGAAACGAATGATTCTCGAAAAAGCTCATCAGTGTGTTCCTGCGATCAGCGTCACGGTGCACGTCGAAAATCGAGCCCACAAGCCCTTTTACCGAATCGAGATACCGTCCGGTCCCAACAAGCCCTATTGCACTTCGGGCGGAACCTACAAGATTCGGGGTGACGGGCGTAATAACACGCTCTATCCGACATCTCTACTGAACCTTTTTCTTGAAACAGAGGAACGGGCGAACCGACTCAAGGCTGAACTGCGGCGGCGTGGCGTCCATCATGATGTGCTCACATTTTGCGGAGCGGAACTCATCCAAAGCAACTACTTTCATGCGGTCTTCGAGGCAACGAAGAGCGTAGCTGACAAGATTCGTGTTCGGTCGGGATTGACTGGCGATGGTGCCGCATTGGTGGATCAAGCCTTTGGACTCGGGCAAACCGGGATACCGTTTCTCGCTTTGAACAGCCTCCAGACGGACACAGAGCGGGACGAGCAGAAGGGCTTGATGAACCTCATCAAAGGAATGTTCGCCGCATTCCGAAACGTCACGGCACACGCTCCCAAGATTTCATGGACCGTGACCGAACAGGACGCCCTGGATCTGCTGACAATCGCTTCGCTGATTCATCGCCGCCTGGATTCGGCGGTTCGGACGCAGAAGACGATTTGAGGGTGGACGGATGTGCGAAACGGCAGATTACGATGATCATGCCCGGTGGAGGTGACGTGTGGAACGAGGCTTTGATCTCACGTTCCCGAAGATCCACTGACGGGCAAAGAGAAGGCTTTCGCTCAACCGAACCAGCCTGACGGACGAAGTGTCGGCTATGGCTTCGAAGTGGAGGCTCTTCAGTCTCCGTACCTCGAAATTGAGAAGCGGTTGGACGACCACATAAGAGCCGGACACTCCAACAAGCCATAGTCTAACTTCCGGCGCTCAACCCGCCTGTTCCCTTCCATCATCGGCGACTCCAGAGATGAACCTATGTGACGAGCGATGAGTTACCCGTCCTGCCCAGGGCCACCGCATCCCCGGATTGAGCACAAGAACATCGGGCTATGACCCGTAGAACACGGTTTTGAAGGTCAAATCCGTGACAGTTCGATGAATATGACGTTACTACGAGAACACCGTGGACAAGAAATGTGGTTGGGTTCGAGCGATCCAGCCCTTCTTGAAGCAAGTCGTATCGACGAAAAAGGGCGACTCGTGCACTCTTATCACCATGGTCAAAAACCACTAATGACGACTTTATGATAGAGTACTGAGACGTTGTATCCGAGCATATCCGCTGAAAGGAGGAAACTAATGTCAGTAGAAAACTTCTTGAAGGACGTAAAGCAGCTCAAGACGAATGACCAAGCGAAGTTCGCCGAAGAAGCTAACGCCCTTGCTAAGAAACACCTTGGAGAGGGCACACAGTCGGAACCGCTCCCATTTGGCCTTCGCTTTCGGGAAAAGGCGACTTTGGCCCCTAATGGAACAACCGCTACGGTTTCGGTGACCATTTCGATCCCACCGGACACCGATACCGACCCACCAGACTAGCCATCGAGGAAGTGGGTGGGCCGTCGCTTCATGGACGGTTCACCCAGCCAGAAATCTAGCTCTGGAGGCGTTTGGTTGCGAGCATTCTTAGGAAAGCGTGAATCATAACATCCTGATTGTCGGTCACACTTTCGACCCTCATATCGAGAAGGTTGCGTCTTTTCTCAGGCTTTGGGGTTCCAGGGTTGTCATTTTTGACCGGTTTGCGCACGGCAGCAAGCTCTCGCTCTCGATTTCCAAGAACGGCGTGGGCGGATACGTCAAAACGTCTGAATGTTCCATTTCTTTTGAAGATGTCGATGCGGTCTGGTGGCGGCTGAAGCCAATGATCATCAATGAAATCACTGGCGTTTTCACGCAAGCCTCAGAAGAATTTGCGAGCCGTGAATGGCGAATGGCGATAAGGAGTTTGCCATATTTCTGCGACCACGCACTGTGGGTTAACCCACTTGTCTCGCAACACGAAATCAACTTCAAGCCATACCAGTTGCGGCTCGCTCACGAGGTCGGATTTCAAACACCGACATCTTTCTTCACCAATGATCCCGAGGCGGTTTTGAAACTATTCTCTACATTTGACGAGGTGGTCTACAAGACGCTCGGCTGGTGCATTTTTCCGCCGGATGAGGTTATCTACACAAGTAAGGTCTCTCGGGAGATGGTCGATGAATCCAGGGAAGGCATCGGCAAAGCACCGGGAATCTTCCAACAGTTCATACGGAAGAAGAGCGAGCTTCGTGTGACCGTGGTTGGAGATGAAGTTTTTGCGGTCTCGATCGATTCGGCGAAACATAGCACTGCGACCGTTGACTGGCGCAAGGCGCAATTTGAGGATATGTTCTCGAAGACTGATATGGACGCTAAAGACGAAGCAAAGCTCTTGGCATTTCACAATCGAGCGGGTCTTCAATTCGGAGCTTATGACTTTATAGTCTCTGAAAGAGGAGACTTGATCTTCCTTGAGTGCAATCCAAGCGGCCAGTGGTTATGGATCGAGGAAAAGATCAATCTTCCAATCGCAGAGCGCCATGCACGACTATTGTTTAACGGCGCTAAGGCAGTGAGTTGCAGATCGGGTCCTTGAGCGCCTGGCGAACTCGTCTGACAGTCCTTGAGGGTGACATCCGCTACTCACAGGCCGGTAGAGCAAGACAGCCGGGGAAAGCAGCCCAAATCGGTTACAGCGTTCTGTCCTGCTCCAGATTTCTCAACGAGCGCCTTGGCAGCTTTCTGGGGCGACCGTCACACAAGTGGATCTCTGCATCTGCACCGCTGTGCCGAGTTGGATCGATGCTTTCGGTCCTTGCCTTCGGGTTCCAGAATCGACTGACGGGTGGCTTCTTATTCATCGGAACCTTCTTCAGATTGCAGTTGGCTGGTGACACCCTCGTTCCGTTGACCACCACCGATTCTTTCGCATTCAAAACACCCGCCAAAAATGAAACTAATAGCCTATGGTAATGCGCCTTCCCAAAGGCCATACTGGTCTCACTTGGAAACGCTCCCGGCTCCCATTTCTCACCCGACCCCTGACGCCATCGAACGGCTCAAGGCGCTGGTACTCAATTCCGTCAACAGCCCCGAGAGCAAAAGAGCCTACGACAGGGCCATCACCGATTTTCTGAAATGGTGCTCGACAGCCAACCCCGTCACCGGCTTCACGAAGGCAACCGTTCAAGCGTACCGGGCGCATCTCGTCGCACAAATCCTGGCTCCCTCCACAATCAACGTCCGCATGAGCGCCATTCGCCGCCTTGCTGCCGAGGCCGCCGACAATGGCTTGATGGTTCCAGAGCTTGCTGCCGGGATTGGCCGGGTCAAGGGCGTGAAGAGTGAAGGCATTCGCACCGGCAACTGGCTGACCGTCCATCAGGCCGAAAAGCTCATCAACGCTCCCGACCTGGAAACGCTCAAAGGGAAACGGGACCGGGCATTAATGGCGGTGCTGATCGGGTGTGGATTGCGCCGGGAAGAGACGGCACTCCTGACGATGGAGCATGTCCAACAGCGTGATGCTCGATGGGTTGTTGTGGACATGAAGGGCAAAGGCGGACGAATCCGAACGGTTCCGATGCCTTCGTGGACGAAGGTTGCTCTTGACGAATGGATAGTGGCAGCGGGCTTTAGCGCAGGTCGAGTCTTCAGGCCGGTCAATAAGGGCGACCGGCTGTGCGGCGACAGCATGACGGCCCAAAGCATTTTTGAAACCGTGAAAAAGTACGCCGCTGAGATCGGCTTGAAGGAGATCGCCCCGCACGACCTGCGTCGGACGTTCGCAAAGCTGGCGCACAAAGGAAGAGCGGCGCTGGAACAGATTCAGCTTTCACTGGGGCACGCTTCGATTCAGACGACGGAGCGTTACTTGGGCGTTCGACAGGATTTGACGGATGCGCCCTGTGACAGGCTCGGATTGAAGTTGTCGGGTTTCGGAGATTGAGGAGGAGAACGCTTGGACACATTCTCGACCGTTGAAGTCATGTTCGAATTCTCGAAGGCCATTCGCCACGGGGTTATAGCCCTTGAGGGCTTGAATGAACTTGATGGCGTTGATCGGGAGAAGGTCAGCGCCCTGGCTGCGTCGGTTCGACATGCCCACGCTGAAGCGACGGCCTACATGGTGACGCTGATTGGTGCGGGTTCGGCGGCGACTACAGAAATCGCCCACCGCTCATCCATTTCTTAGACCAGCCGTCACCTTGGCGTCTTGTTGCGGTACCGTATCATTCACATGGCGAACCCTGACCACCAGCGGATACTCAGTCTCGGTACGTCCGCCTGGAACGTTTGGCGACGATCCCACCCACACGAGCTGCCCGACCTGAAAGGCATAAGTCTAAGGAAGCGAGATCTTTCGGGAATCAACTTTCGGAATACGGATCTCTATAGAGCAAGTTTATGGCAGGCGAACCTCGAAGGGGCAGACCTTGGCGAAGCCGATCTGAGCAGTACAACCATGAACGGTACCCTTTTAGCAAAGGCGAATCTCAGGCGGGCAAATCTTCGCTTCGCCCGCTTGGTCGCAGCCGACGTGACGGACGCCATTCTCTCCGAATGCTCCCTTTACGGTTGCTCCATCTGGAACCTGAAGGGTTCACCAAAAGAACAATTCAATGTCGTCATCACGCCGCCCAGTGAGCAGGTCATCACGGTGGACAACGTTGAGATCGCTCAATTTGTTTACCTGCTCCTGAACAACCAGAAGATCCGCAACGTCATCGACACGATCACCTCGAAGGTCGTCCTGATCTTGGGCCGATTCACGCCCGACCGCAAGGTGCTCCTCGATGCCATTCGAGACGAACTCCGCAAACGGGATTACCTCCCAGTCCTCTTCGATTTCGAGAAGCCTTCGAGCCGGGACATCACGGAGACCGTCTCGACGCTGGCGCACATGGCCCGGTTCGTAATTGCCGACATCACAGACGCCAAGAGCATCCCGCAAGAATTAATGGCAATTGTTCCGACGCTTCCATCTGTCCCGGTTCAACCGCTTCTGTTGGCTTCACAACGAGAGTACGGCATGTTCGAGCACTTCAAGCGGTATCCGTGGGTACTGGAGCCGTTCTTATACGCCGACCAGGATCACCTACTCACATCACTGGAGTCTCACGTCGTCGGCCCCGCTGAGAAGAAGGCGAAAGAGCAGACGAAGCGAGATTAGCAGGATGCTGATCGACAATTGTGCTTCCTGTTTTGCTCCCCTGTACGGCGATAATCCCTGCATCCATCGCCAGCGGTACCTCGCTATGCTGGAATACGTCATCTCCCAAGGGATCATCGTCGAACAACCCGACCGTGACGACTTCGCCTGGAAACCTGCCGATTCGTTCCTGCACGAAAGCACTCGCTACATCAGAATCTCCAGTGTTGGCTACAAGCACTATGGGTGGGACGTGATGACTTCTGTTCTCGTTCACGAATTTGGACACTGTTCCCTTTTCGCCGAAGGAATCGCAGAGCGGTCATCATGGGAAGAGAATCTGGAGCTTGAGAGGAAGGCAAACGACCGTGGCGTGAACATCACCCCACAACATCTCATTCCTAAGAAATATCAGTGGCACCGGGACTTCTTCTTGAAATCCTACTCAGCCAGAGGTTGGAACGAAGTGACATGTCTTGCTGAATGGAGAGCCTACCAAGAGACCGAATCCGATTCGGATTTTGTCCACGATGAAATCGAATAGCCCATCCCGTGTAACGGCAAGTCGGCTGTTCGGTAGTAGAGCCCTGGCTGGATAGTTATTGTGGTCTCCCCATGCCCCAAATCTTCGGCGGCTCTCCCGGCGCAATCTTCGGTTCCTCACGCTTAGGCTCCGGGATCACAGGCGGCAAAAACACGGTCTCCCTTTCCTTCTTCGTTCTGCCTTTCCCCTTCAACTTTTCCGCCAGCGGATTCCAGCAGTCGGAGCAGATGTCGTACTCTTTGCCTTCAATGTCCTTTGGCTGGCACTCCTTCGTTTGGCCGCAGAGGTCGCAGAGAATCACTGGTTGCCTCCAATCGATTGCAATAATAGCGCTAACACCGAGTTCGTCCATTGGACATCGCCGCCGCCATTAGGTCAATCGCCGCTGATTGCGCTAAAGGATCAACTTTGTCTGAAAGAAATATGAATTGTTCTGGAGATCGAACGATGCACAAACGGCGGGGGAGCAACCTCCCGCCCACGAACAGCCAAAACAGTACGCCTTGAGCCAAGAACGTGTGCTGGTGGTAGCCACCGGCATGGCGCTGGCTAAAAGGAAAGCAGAACGCTTGAAGCGGAGATTCGGCCTTGGCAACCTGGACCACCAATACGGCGCTTAACGGAAAATCAGCGTTGCCTAGCAGGTACTCTCGAAACTGACACTCGTAGCGTTCGCCAAGCTTTGGCTGATTTTCCTCTCCGTTCGATGAGCAGACTGAAGCTCTCCAAAAGATGCTAGAAGCATAATAGGTGATCTTGCGAACATCGATTTCGGGAATAACCACAGCCGAGTACGCCAAACCATCGTCCATCCGACCAAACGGTGCGGCCCGCACGAGCGTTTCCCGCAAGCGGAATCGGCCTTGCCCACGGTACCCTTGGCGAAGCATCCACCGCTCCCCATTTTCGTTGAATCGTTGTTCGCAAGCGGAACAGAGAAGATGTGCGGTCGCCTGCTTACTGGAACGTTGTATTCTGTCCTTGGTGACCTCAATCGTGTTGCCGCCGCCTGACGTGCGGACATATCTGTAGAGTGCCTTCGGAAGGATGTGGCTCACCTGTAATGGTCCATCTTGTTGGCAGAGTTGGCAACGTCCTTCCGGCACTCTGGCCCATTGTGGCATTTTGGACAATGCTCCATTCGGCCATCGGCACACATAATTGGTATTCGAATCCATGTCGCAATCAGCGGCGACAACGCAACCGCTACGATCCCAAACGGAAGCAACCCTTCCTAAAGAAACGTTGTAGTCCGCCGCCGTTCCTCCCAGGACACGAGAGCGGTGTGGCCGACGCAAACTCGAAACCTAACAATGCGCACAACCGGACGACGAGCACGCTGTCTTGCGTTAAACTGGCAACTCAGTGTACAAACGCAACGTGCAGTTTCCGGGTCCGAAGAACACTGCAATCGTGTGGCGATACATGACGTTTGTGGGCTTCGTAGACCTTTTGCAACGCCGGAAGTTGTTCTTCTCCAGACTGGAGAAGTTGGTTGATCCCTACGAAGGCTTCTACTCTCCCGAAATCATGCCGGTTTTAGAATCGAAGGTTCCGAAGGCCGTCATCAGAGCAGCAGAGAAATTCAGTCGTCGAAATTACTGCGTGAATTGCTGGCACGAGAACGAAGGCGAATCGGCTGCGATGTGGGCTATCTATTCCAATTCTGATGGTATTGCGATCCGATCAACCGTGAAACGGCTCAAGTACGCCCTCAAGAACGAAGAGAGAAACGTCTTCATCGCAAGGGTTCACTACGATCCCGCAACCGCTCCAGCGGCTTCACCATTGGTCTACAAGAGAAAGAGCTTCGAGCACGAAAAAGAAATTCGCATGTGGTGTCTTGAGGCGGATCGCAAGAAGCGTCAGGCGAAGGGTACCTACGCTAGCGTTGACTTGGGAGTCTTGATGGAAGCAGTTTTCGTTTCGCCTACAGCAGGACCGTGGGTAAAGCAGGTCATCCAATCAACGCTTGACCTGCACAGATTGGGCATCAAAGCCGTGCAATCGAAGCTGTTTTCAAAAAGTCTTGTGTAGGTGTGGGGAGGCGGGAGACGATGTGAAAAAGGTTTTGGCGTTTAACAAGCCAAACAGCCGGTGGGCGACTCTCTGGACGGTTCGGCAGCGACCGGCGTCGGGCCAATGGCCGAAAACTCCTCCAGCATTTCCTTGAGATCTTCGAATCTCGATTCGACTCTGCACAGTTCGCCCTCTGTAATCTCAACGATCAGGGGAATCAGCCGGGACGCTTCGGCGTATGCTCTTTTCGCTCGCAGGTAGCAAGCCTCGGCAACAGCCCAAGTGTCAGCAGACCTGAGTGCTTGGCGTGCGTCACGAATGCCACGCTCCAGTTCATTGTTGATGAGTCGGACTAGCTGCCCTTCGGTCTTGACACGTAGCTCATCGAACTTGCAAATTTCAGCCATTCAATCTCCTTGATTGACGAAGGCTCAGGTTTGCCCGTCAAATGTATTTGACGCCCGACA
>JBEKBK010000155.1:0-24813 GCA_050015435.1 Bryobacteraceae bacterium | reverse complement strand
CAAGTGGAGGAAACCGGGTCAGATACAGAAAGAATCAAAACGAGACATCGATCGCGCTCGCCGCACGCTCAGATCATACGAACCACGCGCTTCGAGGATCGTTCTGCGCATAATTCAGGTTAGATCAATCCCGCATTGAGGGAATTGTCTTTTATGGAGGTTTTGTGGTCACATAAGGGCGATGTACCAGTGCTGGAGCCAGGCGCGAGGTTTCCGTCGGGTGAGAAGGAATCCTGGAAACGCACCGGCACTGCACTTCACACACGAACAACAGAGGAGCAGAGGAAATGTCATACATGGATTTCGATCGTAGAGCGTTTCTGAAGAACGCTCAAATGGCCGCACTTCTGGGGGCCGTGGGCGGCGGAACATCTTTAGCCGCTGCCGACAGCGCCACGACGCCAGATGGCAAGTTCGATTTCGACACTCCCTATAATCGAATCGGCACGGATTCGATCAAATGGGACTGGCCCAAGAAGGTCGAGGGCATCAACCGCATTGTGGCCGGCATGGGTGTCGCCGATATGGACTTCCCATGCGCACCGGCGATCACAAAGGCCCTGCAAGACCGGGTGAAACACGAAGTCTGGGGCTACTTGGATATGCCCAAGTCCTTCGTGGAGGGAGTGGTCGCGTGGAACAAGCGCCGATACAGGCTGGATATCAATCCTGAGCTGGTCGGAGTTGCCACCGGAGTGCATCCCGGCATCGTCGCGACGCTGCGGGCGTTCACTCGTCCGGGGGACAAGGTCATCATGACCACCCCCACCTACAACGGCTTTTACTTCGACCTCGATTACCTGGATCTGGTTGCGAATGAGAGCCTGATGAAATTTTCGAACGGGCGCTACTCCATCGACTTCGAGGATTTCGAGCGGCGCATCGACCGCAACACCAATGCGTTCATTCTGTGCAACCCGCAGAATCCGACGGGTAACACCTGGAGCCGTGAAGATCTTACCCGTCTGGGCGAGATCTGTCTGCGCCGGCGCGTTCTGGTGCTGGCCGACGAGATTCATTGCGACTTCGTCAACGATGGAGGGAAGTACACCCCGTTTGCGAGTCTGGAGAATCGCGACGTCGTCAATAACAGCATCACCTTCAAGGCGGGAAGCAAGTCATTCGGCTTGGCCGCCATGACGTGCGGCTGGTTCTTCAGCACCAATCCGGACATCTTCAAGGCGGTCTCGCGACAGAATCGCGCGGATCTGAGCACGCTCGGGATGATCGCCAATAAAGCCGCCTACGCCGGCGGTGAAGATTGGCTGAATCAGTTAGTGTCGTATATCAACGGCAACCACGACTTCGTTGAGAACTATTTCAAGACGAACAACATGTCCGGGATGCTCAAGCCGCTGGCCAAAGCTCAGGGCACCTATCTCATGTGGCTGGACTCCAGCGCCCTCACTGCCAAGATCGGCGCGAAAGAGATGGCCGCGGCCGAGAGGAAGCTTGGAAAACTCAACGTGATGGGCAAGCCGTACTCGGAACAAGACATGGTCGAACGATGGCTCGCCCAGAAGTGCGGCGTGGTTCTGACCGCCGGAACTTCCTACGGCAAGGGCGGCGAGAACCACCTGCGGATGAACATCGCGACGTCGCGAAAGACCCTGAAGGTCGCTCTTGACGCGCTGTCGGATGCCTGCAAGAAAGCATAAAGCCTGACTTTTCGGGGGCTGCCAAAGCCCCCCTTGCATGACTAAGAATGGCACGCGACACCAAGCTGAAGCGCGATGTCGCTCTCAAGGTCTTGCCCGATGCTTTTGCTCGCGATCCCGAGCGCATGGCTCGGTTCCAACGAGAATCCTAGGCGTGACGACCTGGTTTATAATCGGTGCGAGAAGATGCGGTCCCGTCCCCGCATAGGAGAGTTCCGTTGCGTCTGATCGGGCCATTTTTTCTCATTTCGCTGACCGGCGTCGCCGTTTCGACAGCCGCGTCCCTGAAATCCTCAGCGTCGTTCCCGCTCGCGTTCGAGGCACGCGGCACGCGATAGGTTTCGCGTGGCACGGGTTACGGGCTGAACGTTGCCCCCAACGAAGCTGTGCTCGAATGGTGGCACGCAATTCTGCGCATGCAGGTTTAGCCGGCATCCTTGGCCGTAGAAAATCGTTATCCTCTAGGTTTGCCGAACTCTCTCTACGCGCGGGTCAGAGTCCCATGAAGCCCGTCGACTGGGTAGTGATGTTCGGGTGGCTGGCTTTCATCGTCGGCTACGGTCTCTATCGCGGTCGGGGCAGCAATACCGTCAGCAGCTATCTGCTGGCCGGCAAGACGATGCCTTGGTACGCGATGGGACTATCCATCATGGCTACCCAGGCTAGCGCGGTCACCTTCATCTCCACGACCGGCCAGAGCTATACCGACGGAATGCGGTTCGTGCAGTTCTACTTCGGGCTGCCGTTGGCCATGGTGATCCTTTGCGCCACTGCTGTTCCGATCTTTCATCGGGCTAAGGTTTACACGGCATATGAATACCTCGAGCAGCGCTTTGATGTAAAGACACGCACGCTGGTGAGTGCGATCTTCCTCATTCAGCGGGGCCTGGCCGCCGGACTTTCGCTCTATGCTCCGTCGGTGGTTCTGTCGGTGATTCTCGGGTGGCCGGACCGGTTAACTACGGTGCTCATGGGCGTCTTAATCTTTATCTACACGTCTTTGGGAGGGATTAAGGCCGTTACGTGGTCCGATGTGCTACAGATGCTGCTGATCTCCTGCGCGCTGGTCCTTGCGCTGTTCATGGTGGTTCATCGCTGCCGGGAAATGTTTCCTGGACCAACGCGGCGTCGCTTGCTCTTGGCCCTCGCCTACTTCGGATGCGATCAATCGCAAGTGCAGCGGCGCCGGATGGATTCTTGGATGATAGAGACGAGGTCTGCCGTGGTGGGCGTCTGAATCTTTTCGGCACTCTCAGTAGTCGAAAGCATGGACTGCCTCTTCTTTGGTGCCGTAGATATCAAAAATCCGATGCATACGCACGAGTTCGAAGAGCCCCCGCACCTGTTTCGACATGCCGCATAGCTTCAAGTCCCCACTCTTGGCACTTAATTGACGGAGGCAGGAGAGCATGGCCCCCAGTCCGGAGCTATCCACGAAACGCAGCTGGCTCAGATCGAGCACCAGCCTGGTATTGGCTTGCAGCACGGGCGCTATGTCCCGCTTAAACTCCCCGACGTTGCTTGCGTCCAGTTCATCCACCGGCACCGCCGCGACGGCGATGCTGTCTGTTTTGTCGACTACTATTTCCATCGAGCCTCACTTTTCTTTCGCTTTGCGAGCTTTTACCAGCGCAATGCAGTTTCTTCCGCGTTCATCGCGATAGTACCGTACTTCATCGACGCTCCTGGCGATGAGGTAAGCGCCGAATCCGGAGTCGCGCGAGCCATCGAGCGGCGGCGGTGGCGTTATTGAGGGGTCAAAAGCATCTCCGAAGTGATGCAACTGGATCACGAGACGGCCTGGGAAAGCTTCGGCCTCGAGATGAATCCGCTGATCTTCGCGGCCATGATAGGCGTGCTTGATGATGTTGCTGGCCGCCTCGTTGACCGCCAGCTCGAGTGCGGCGACGCTATCTTCGTCCAGCGGTTGACCAGGAAGATCGCAGCAAAAGGTGCGTACGAATTCGCGCGCCTGCCGGAGTTGTTTGAGATCGCTGCGGATCTCGAGCTCCCGCCCTGCGATGGGGAGTTGCTTTTCTTGCACCCGGATTGCCACGCTGGTTAGGTCGTCGGTTAGCCGTTCCGTCCCGGTGAAGGTAGCGACGGCTTGGCGAACGGCTTCCACCAACGACCCAGGCTCCAGTTGGCCGTTGCTCACAACGCACTCCTCCAGGCGTTGCGGCCCAAACAGCTCCCCAGTGGGGCTCCGCGCTTCGGTGACCCCATCCGAATAAAAAAAGAACAAGTCTCCGGGCTCGAAAGGAACGGAGATTTGATCGTAGATCTCACCTTCCCGGATTCCCAGGGGCAGGTTGTCTCCGTGCAATATCTCATGGAGTCCGGTCTTGCCGTGCAAGTGAACTATCCCGGTGTGCCCGCAATCGACGAGATCGAGGCTGCACCTGCTGATGTCCAATCGGGCGTAACACAAGGTCACGAAACTGTCCAGAGCGATCAGATGCCGCACCAGCTCCGCATGGGCGAGCATCACGATCTCTTTGGGCTCCGGTAGCTTACTATCCTTGGACAAGACCATCAAGTCGCTGAGGGCTCTGAGGAAATGGCTCTTGGTGGCAGCCCCCAAGAGCGCCGCAGGAATCCCTTTGCCCATGACATCTCCAACGATCACATCCAGAGATTCATCCGAGTGCCGGAGAAAGATGTAGAAATCGCCGTCGATCCGCTGGGAGGGGATCGTCAGCGCGGCCACTCGAAGTCCGGGAACGTCCGTGGGCGGCCGATCGAGCAGCAGGGTCTGCTGGATGCGGAATCCGATCTCGGTTTCCCGTTCACGAGCCTGTTCCAGTGCGGCGCTCGCCCCACGCTCACGCAGGATCGCAGCCTGCAATTCGGCGGTACGGGCGGTGACGCGCTGCTCCAGGTCGGCGTTGAGCGCGCGGACCTCGTCCTCCGCCGATTTGCGCTCTTCGATGTTCTCGCGCAGGCGGCGCACCATTACGTTGAAGTCGCGCCCGAGGTCGCCGAGATCGTCGTCATAAACGGCGAAGCTCGCCGTCACCGTGAGGTCTCCGTCGCGCAACTGAGCGATTTTGCGGCGCAGTTCGATCAGCGGCCGCTGGATGAGGACGGCCAGCACGATCAGCATGACGGCGACGATGACCAGTGCTCCGCCCGCCGCCACGAGGATCACCCGGCGGCGGTCCCCCAACGTCACTGACAGAAATGCCAACAACCCTGCCAGCAGCACCCCCGCCACCGGCAGGATGGCTTTCAACCGCCAATTGATGCGTACGTGCGTCAAGGGTCCCTCGGGGGGAGCTGATGCCCCGCCGTTATCCATTATGGCCTCGTCGTCTGCGGCCTCAAAAACGATCCGGACTCAGGGCCTCGGCGATTACCGCGTGCTGTTCACGCTGCAAGGTGATACCATGCCGACCACTGAGCAGGTGGGTCGCTCGGTTCTCCAGGAGCGGGCGATAATGATGCTATGAAGGCGCTGCAGCGGGATCTCGCGTAGACTGCCGGAACACATCGCCAAGCGTGAAGATCTGCGCGCCCGCTTCGAACGGGAGGCCCGCGCGGTTGGCTCGCTGAAACACCCGAATATCTGCGTGCTCCACGACATCGGCAATCACGATGGTCGGCTCCTACATGGTGATGGAGTACCTGGAGGGCGAGACGCTGGCGGCCCGCATCGAGAAGGGCGCGCTCCCGCTCGATCAGGCGCTCAAATTCGCCACCCAGATCGCCGACGCGCTGGATCGCGCCCATCGCGCCGGCGTGACGCATCGCGATGTGAAGCCGCAGAACATCATGCTGACGCGGGATGGTGTGAAGGTGCTCGATTTTGGGTTGGCGAAATCGGCGCCGAAGCCAGGACCCAGCGAGGAAACGGTAACCGCCGTACTGACGACGGAAGGCACGATGATGGGCACGCCGCAGTACATGGCGCCGGAGCAGTTCGAGGGAAAAGAGGCGGACGCGCGCAGCGACATCTGGGCCTTCGGCGCGGTGCTGTACGAGATGGTGACGGGGCAGAAGGCGTTTCAAGGCAAGAGCTATTCGAGCCTCCTCGGCGCGATCCTCTCGGCCGATCCGCCGCCGATGTCGGTAAAGCCGTTCACGCCGTCATGGCTGGAGCGGTTGGTGAAACGATGTCTTCAGAAGGACCCGGAGGACCGCTGGCAATCGATGCGCGACGTGGTGATCGAGCTTCAGACGCCACCGCAGGAATCCGATGCCGTCGGGCCGCCGAAAGCGTCTCGCTGGTTCTGGACAGTAGCGGCCTTGGCGGGTGCGCTTGCACTCGCGATCGTCGTCGCCGGTGCGGGCTGGTACCGCGCAACGCGGCCCGCTGAACTAAAGCCGCTCGTGCGACTGGACGTCGATCTTGGACCCGATGTGTCGCTCGGCGCTCCTACCGGCGCTCTTGCCGGGGGAGCCGCCGTAATCATCTCGCCCGATGGCACGCGGCTGGTGTATGTATCGAAGGGAAAACTCTTTACTCGTAGAATGGACCAACCCAAGGCCACCGAGTTGATGGGCTCGGAAGGGGCTTACGGTCCTTTTTTTCATCCGACGGGCAGTGGGTTGCATTTAACGCATCCGGAAAGCTGAAGAAGGTCTCGGTTACAGGTGGCATGGCCGTCGCGTTGTGCGATGCTTCCGCCATGCCTGGCGGCAGTTGGGGCGACGACGGGAACATCATCGCGGCGCTCAAGAATAATGTTGGTCTGTCGCGGATCCCCTCGGCGGGGGGCGCGCCCACGCCGTTAACAGAGTTGGCGCAAGGAGAAGTGACGCATCGCTGGCCGCAGATCCTGCCGGGAAGCAAAGCGGTGCTATTCACTGCGAGCGATTCACCGGTTGGATTCGATGCGAGCAACATCGAAGTCATGTCTTTGGCGGATCACCACCGGAAGACGCTTGTCCGAGGGGGCACCTTCGGGCGTTACCTGCCCAGTGGTCACCTCGTTTACATGACCCGGGGCACACTTTTTGCCGTGCCTTTCGATCTGCGCACCTTGGCTGTGCAAGGCACGCCCACGCCGCTGCTGGACGACGTCGCCTACAACGAGAGGGTTGGGTCGGCGCAATTCGATTTCTCCGGGGTGGGAACGCTCGTCTACCGGAACGGCGGAGCGAGCGGATTTCTGACGGTGTCGTGGATCGAAGCCGATGGGAAGACGGAGCCCCTATTAGCGAAACCAGGCGTCTATCAGTTTCCTACCGTGTCGCCAGACGGCCAGCGGCTGGCACTGAATGTGACGGAGGGATCGAGCATGGACATCTGGGTCTACGACTGGCCGCGGGACACGATGACGCGCTTGACCTTCACCGGAAGAAACTGGGTTCCGTTGTGGAGTCCGGACGGCCGGTACATTGTATTCAATGCACTGGGAGCAGGTATGTTCTGGATCCGCTCCGACGGAGCAGGCCAGCCGCAGCCATTGACCCAGAGCAAAAACCTGCAAGATCCAGCGTCCTTCACGCCTGATGGAAAGCAGATGGCATTTGAGGAAGTGGATCCGAAGACCGGATTAGATTTGTGGACTGTGCCGATCGAGAATGACGGCGCGGGGCTGCGGGCCGGAAAGCCGGAGGTTTTCCTGCAAACGCCGTCGGTCGAGCGAGCCCCGTATCTATCACCGGACGGCCGGTGGCTTGCCTATATTTCCGACGAGTCGGGGACACCCCAGATCTATGTGCGCGCATTTCCAGCAAAAGGCGGCAAGTGGCAAATCTCGAATAGCGGCGCTATCTACCCAATGTGGTCGCGCACAGGGCACGAGCTGTTTTTCGAGACGCTAGATCAGCGGATCATGGTGGCAGCGTACACGGTGAAGGGTGATTCCTTCGTGGCCGACAAGCCGCGGGTGTGGTCCGAAACAAAGCTCGGAGGCATCGGGAGGAATGTCTCTATAGCACCCGACGGCAAGCGCATCGCGGTGCTTATGCCCGCTGGGGCGCCGGAAGCCCCACAGGCGCAGAACCACGTCATTTTCCTCGAAAACTTCTTCGATGAGTTGCGGCGCAAAGTGCCGGTCGGGAAATAGCGTCACACGCCCCTAGTGACGGAACGACAGCGATTTTTTCAGCGCGGCTGCTGTACGCCCAAACCGCGAACATGAGAAAGTAGTGGACGAGTAGGCCGAAACTCAGGAGCTGGGCCAATTTTCTGATCCACGGCGGTAGACTTGTTCATACTTGTATGCCGTTGTCCGTGGGCGACAAACTCGGGCACTTCGAGGTCCTATCCTTGCTCGGGGTCGGTGGCATGGGCGAGGTCTACAAAGCCCGCGACACCACGCTCAAGCGCGATGTTGCGCTGAAAGTCCTGCCTGCGACATTCCTGCGCGATCCCGAGCGCATGGCGCGCTTCCAGCGCGAAGCCGAGGTGCTGGCTTCGCTCGATCATCCAAACATTGGACACATTTACGGAATCGTGGATGTGGAAGACTCGCGTGGGTTGGTGCTCGCGCTCATCGAAGGACCAACGTTGGCGGATCGCATTGAAGCCGGACCCGTGCCGCTAGACGAAACGGTCGCGATCTCGAAGCAAATCATCGAGGCGCTTGAATACGCGCACGACCGCGGAGTGGTCCATCGCGATTTGAAACCCGCGAATATCAAGATCACGCCTGAAGGTGTCGTCAAGGTTCTGGACTTCGGCTTGGCCAAGGTGCTTGAGGACGAGCCGCCGCCATCATCCCTGGCGAACTCGCCGACACTGACCATGGGCCACACTCGCACAGGGGTAATTTTGGGTACGGCGGCGTACATGTCGCCGGAGCAAGCCGTGGGCCGGGCGGTCGACCGCCGCTCCGATATTTTCTCCTTCGGCGCAGTGCTGTACGAGATGCTCACTGGCAAGCGTGCGTTTGCTGGAGCGACGACACCGGACGTGTTGGAGGCAGTAGTTAAAAATGATCCGGACTGGTCTGCGCTGCCGGCGGGAACGCCGGCGTATTTGCGTAGGCTACTGGAGCGGGCGCTGGCCAAGGATCGGAAGCAGAGGTTGCAGGCGATTGGCGAGGCGCGGATTGTTTTGGAGCGGGGGCAAAGCGGGGCTGACAGCCTGTCCCACATGGACAACCAGCACAGTCTCAAGCAGAGCAGAGTGGCTTGGGGGGTGGCAGCGGTCGCCGTGCTGGCCTTCGCCGGATTCGTGGCGTGGACGTTCTACCCTCGCCCGGCGCCCCGGCCGCCCGATGCCGTTCGGTTTACCGTTGAGCCTCCCCAGGGCTACGCGCTGACCATAAACCAACCTAACGGATCGCAATTCGCTGTCTCGCCGGATGGGCGCTACATGGCTTTTCTGGCCGATAGTCGCCCTATTCCCGGCTCGGTGACGCGCACCATCTGGATTCGAGGCTTGGGCACGCTGGACGCACAGAAGCTCGATAAGACGGAAGGCGCCATCTTCCCCTTCTGGTCGCCGGATTCGAAGAACATCGCCTTCTTCGCCGATGGCAAGCTGAAGCGGATCGCGGTCACCGGCGGCTCGCCCGTCAACATCTGCGACGCGGCGGGCGGCGACGGCGGAGCTTGGTTGCAGCCGGAGGGTTCGAGCGATAGTTCCAGCCAGGGGCTGATCCTGTTTGCGCTCTCAACTGCGTCGGCCATCCAGCGCGTCCCCGCATCCGGCGGGGTGCCAACGCCTGTCACGAAGCTCGAACCAGGCGATGCTGCACATATCCACCCCCAATTTCTGCCGGGTGGAAAACGCTTTCTATACTTCGTCCTTGGCGGGGCCAAGCCGGGCATTTACGTACAGCCGCTGGGGTCGGAACAACGGACGTTCCTTCTGGAAACTTCCGGGCGCGCGGTCTACGCCCCTCCCGATCTCCTGCTGTATATGCGGGACAACACGTTGTTGGCCCAGCATTGGGATTGGGGGGCGCTGAAGCCGTTGGGCGAGCCGGTGTCAGTCGCCGATGAGGTCCGCTTCAACGCAGTCAGCGGACGCAACGCGTTCTCGACGTCTTCGACCGGTGTGCTGGCATATCGGCGCGGCGAGTATTCGGGAGTCGTGTTTACGTGGTATAGGCGCGACGGGAAATCCGACGACCCAGGCTGGGCGGGTACGGACTATTACCAACACATCGAGCTTGCTCCCGATAACAAGCGCGCCGTCGTGGAGCGGCAAGCCACCAACGGCGCCGGCGACATGGGTCTCGACATCGTGGAGTTGGCCGGAGGCACCTTGTCACGTCTGACGTCGGACCCAGGCGCCCAGAATCGGCCGGTCTGGTCCCCCGATTCCCGCCGCATTGCTTTTGTGAAGAGGGGAAGGGATGGAAAGGGGGCGGTCTACCAAACGCTCATCGGCTCCGGTAAAGATGTGCTGGTCTACCCGGACATCGCGGACCTCAATGCCTGGACGCGCGACGGCTTGGTGGCGCGGGTCCTCAAGGGGGATGCCACAACCGTCCTTCTGCTTCGCGCTCCCGAGGAAAACGCCACCCAACCGATTACGGAGAAACCCCGCACTCTTCTGGAGGCCAAGTACTATGTGGACGAGTGTCGCGTTTCTCCGGACGGCACGAGGGTTGCGTATGTATCTCTGGAAAGCGGATCGGCGGAGATCTGGGTGGCCGCATTCCCCTCCTTCACCGACCGGCGCAAGATCGGGGCCGGGAGTGAACCGTCGTGGCGTGGGGATGGCAGGGAACTGGTATTCACGACGCAGAGCGGCTCCGACTTCATGGCGGTCGAGGTGAAACCGGGAACAGCCTTCGAAGTGGGCCTTCCCAAGCAAATCTTTCACGCGACCCGGCACGCCCGCATCATCGGCGGGCACGATTACGCCATGACGAACGATGGGAAGCGATTCCTGGTCCGCGAGACTGCGAATACCGGCCAGGAAATCGAACCGTTGTACCTCATCCTAAACTGGCCCTCGCTGCTCGGGAAGTGAGCAGGTAAACAACGAAACGCGGGCCGGTGTGTCCTTCCACGAGCCGCTGCCGCACGAGGGTTGCGTATGCGCCAAACGCGAATTTGAAAAAGTAATGGGACGAGTATGGCCGAAACACATTCCCTACCCTAGTTTTTGATCGAGTAAGCTTAGTTGAACTCTTCAAATGCCGTTGTCTGCCGGCGACAAACTCGGGCCCTACGAAATCCTTGCCCCACTCGGCGCCGGTGGCATGGGCGAGGTCTATCGAGCCAGGGACACCAAGCTCGATCGTGAAGTCGCCATCAAGGTCTTGCCCGCGGCCCTCGCGCACGACCCGGAACGGCTCGCACGATTTGAGCGCGAAGCCAAGGTTCTGGCGTCACTGAATCATCCGAATATCGCGCAGATTTACGGGACCGAAGAATCGAGCTCGGGCCGCGCGCTGGTCATGGAATTGGTTCCAGGGCTGACTCTTCATACTCCGCTTCCGCAAGCCGAGGCGCTTCGCATTGCATTACAGATTGCCGAGGCCCTGGAAGCGGCGCACGAGAAGGGCATCATCCATCGCGACCTGAAACCGGCCAACATCATCATCACGCCAGCAGGTGTGGTTAAGGTGCTCGATTTCGGCCTCGCCGCGGTGCCACAGCGTTCGGCGGAGGGCGACGCCACTAATTCCCCGACCCTGACCATGCAGGCGACGCAGGCGGGGATGATCATGGGGACCGCCGGGTACATGAGTCCCGAACAGGCTGCGGGGCAGATAGTCGATAAGCGCGCGGATATTTGGTCGTTCGGTGTCGTGCTGTGGGAGATGCTCGTGGGGCAAAAGATGTTCACGGGCAGTACGGTCGCGCACATTCTAGCCGATGTTCTGCGAGGCCCGATCGACCTTGAAAAGCTGCCAAAGGAAACTCCTCATGCCGTTCGCGATCTATTGAAGCGCTGCCTGGACCGCGACCTGAAGACGCGGTTGCGCGACATCGGCGAGGCGCGGATCGCATTGCAGAAATACTTAGCGAACCCCGTGGGTGAAGCGGTCGCTTTGCCGACCGTGCGGCGGCGATCGTCGATACCGTGGGCGGTGGCGGGGACGGCGACTCTCGCCCTGGCCGCGCTCGCGTTCCTGTATTTTCATGAGAAGGCGCCGGAACCTGCCCTCGTGCGCTTCACCATCCCTCCGCCGGAGAATACGACTTTCGTCCTCACGGGCCCCAACGCAAACAATGGCCCGCCTGCGCTCTCGCCGGACGGCCGGCGACTCGCCTTCAACGCGCGCTCGGCCGATGGGAAGGTCCAGACCTGGATTCGATCGCTCGATACGCTCACAGCTCAGCCCGTGCAAGGAGCAGAAGGGGCGGCGCATCCGTTCTGGTCGCCGGACGGGCGATTTCTAGCATTCTTCGCCGACGGAAAGCTCAAGAAGATCGACGCGTCGGGTGGTTCGCCGCTCACGTTGTGCGACGCACCCGGCGCGTTAGGCGGGACGTGGAACCAGGAAGGCGTAATTGTTTTTGCGCTGGGTGTCGGCTCGCTCCAAAAGGTATCGGCCGGCGGTGGAGCTTCGACCCCTCTGACCTTGCCGGATCAAACGCGGCATGACCTCGCGTATCGCTGGCCCTGGTTCCTGCCGGATGGGCGGCACTTCCTCTACCTGGCCATTGCGCGCGAGCAGTCCTCCATTCGGGTTGGGTCGTTGGATAGTAGCGAGAGCAGGCCCGTTCTGGAAAACCAGCTCAATGCCATTTATTCGGAGGGCTATCTGCTGTACGTGCGCGACACTACACTAATGGCACAGCCCTTCGATGTGAAGCGGCTGATCACCACCGGCGAAGCCGTCCCGCTGGCCGAGCAGATTCGAACGCTGCCAGTTTCACTCCGTGGAGTTTTTTCGGCCTCGGCAAGTGGCGTTCTGGTTTACCAGACGGGCGCCAGAACGGCTACCCAGTTGACATGGTTCGACCGGACCGGCAGAAGAACCGCAACGTTGGGCGATCCTGGTGACATCTACTCGCTGGAGTTCTCTCCGGACCGGAAATACGTCGCGAACGCCAGGACCGATGCTCTAGCTGGCCGGGGTGATATCTGGATATTCGATGTTGCGCGTGGACTCAAGACCCGTTTTACCTTCGATCCGGCCGATGAACGCCTGGCGGTCTGGTCGCCGGATGGCCAGCGCGTGGTATTCAATTCGAACCGGAATGGACATTACGATCTATTTCAGAAGCAGGCAAACGGCGCCGGTAGCGAGGAACTCCAGCTTGCCGACAAACTGGACAAAAACCCATCGAGCTGGTCCGCCGATGGAAAGTTTCTCCTGTACGACGCTCGTGGCGATCCCAAAACGAAAGCCGATGTCTGGGTGCTCCCAATGACAGCGGAGCAGTCGGGGGGCCCGGCTAAGTCGTTTCCCTTTGCGCAAACCTCCTTCAACGAAGTAAACGCACAATTCTCACCGGATGGGCAATGGATCGCGTATCAATCCGACGAATCCGAACGCTTTGAGATCTACGTCGCGCCATTCCCCGGTGCCGGCGGAAAGCGGCAGATTTCGACGGCGGGAGGTGCACAGCCCCGATGGCGGAAGGACGGAAAAGAGATTTACTATCTCGCTCCTGGCGGCCAATTGACGGCGGCAGCCGTGAGCGTCAGGGGCCATGTCTTCGATGTGGGAGCTGCAAGCCCGCTCTTCTCTCTGGGCGTTACGGGTGGCGGCTATCTGTACGATGTATCTGCCGATGGTCAGCATTTTTTGGCCCGCACTGAGCCGGCCGCGACGAGCATGCAGCCGCTCACGATGGTTCAGAACTGGACCGCGGCGCTGAAAAATAAATGAGTCCCGGAAGCAAAATCGGACCCTATGAAATCCTTGCGCCCATTGGCGCGGGTGGAATGGGTGAGGTTTATCGAGCCAAAGACACGAAGCTCGACCGCGAAGTAGCAATCAAGGTTTTGCCCGCAGCCCTTGCACAGGATCCGGAACGGCTCGCGCGATTTGAGCGCGAAGCCAAGGTTCTGGCGTCGCTGAATCATCCGAATATCGCTCAGATTTACGGTATCGAAGAATCGAGTCTCAGGCCGGGCACTGGTGATGGAACTCGTTCCTGGCCAGACGCTCCAGACTCCGCTTCCGCAGGCCGAGGCGCTTCGCATCGCGGTCCAGATTGCTGAGGCACTGGAAGCGGCGCACGAGAAGGGCATCATCCATCGCGATCTGAAACCGGCCAACATCATGATCACGCCAACCGGAGTGGTCAAGGTGCTGGACTTCGGCCTCGCTGCGGTTCCACAGCGTTCGGCTGATGGCGACGCCAGCAATTCCCCCACCCTGACCATGCAGGCGACGCAGACGGGCATGATCATGGGCACGGCGGGGTACATGAGTCCCGAGCAGGCGGCGGGCAAACCAGTGGATAGACGCGCCGACATTTGGTCGTTCGGCGTGGTGCTGTGGGAAATGCTCACCGGGCGGCGCCTGTTCGACGGCGAAACGGTCTCACACACGCTCGCCCACGTGCTCACTGCGCCGATCGACTTCAACCAGTTGCCCGACAAAACGACGGAGGTGATCTGCCACTTGCTGCGCCGCTGCCTTGACCGCGACATCAAGACACGGCTGCGCGACATAGGCGAGGCACGAATCGTGGTTCAGAAATACTTGGCAGACCCGCCTTCTGAGACGATCGCGGCCGCAACAGCGTCCAGGCATACGGTACCGTGGATTCCGTGGGCAGTCGCATGCGCGCTCGGGCTGGCGCTGATTGCCGCATCCGCAATCGCGTACCGCGGCACGCGCCCCGCACTGCTGCGCCCGCTAATTAGCTTAAGTCTCGATGTGCCAGACGAAACATCGTTTTCGCTGGCCGACAGTGGTGGAGTCGCTCTAACGGGAGACGGCTCCCGCCTGGTCCTGACTCTGCGCGCGGCGGACGGAAATGTACGTCTGTACACCCGCCTTGCCGGTCAAAACCAGATGAAGCCGCTTGCGGGAACTGAGGGTGCGCGTGATCCATTCTTCTCTCCGGATGGCGAATGGATCAGATTTTTTGCCGATAGCAAACTCAAGAAAATCTCGGTGGAAGGTGGCGCGGCAATCACGTTGTGCGATGCGCCTAACAACCGGGGCGCGAGTTGGGGCGATGACGGTAATATCATCGTTTCGCTTACTGGCTCTGGCGTCCTCTCGCGGGTCCCGTCCGCTGGCGGAGCGCCCGTGCCGGTCACCAAGCTCGCTAGAACCGAAGGATCGCTCCGCTGGCCCCAAGTTCTGCCGGGAAGTCGAGCCGTCTTGTACACGGCCACCGTGCCGCCGAACTACGATGACTCGATCATCGCTGCCGTTTCACTCCAAACCGGCGAACAAAAGACACTGCTGCGCGGAGGCTTCTCTCCCCAATACATCGCCACTTCTCACGGTTCCGGGCACCTGATCTATCTCCGCCAGAGCACGCTGTTCGCCGTCGCTTTCGATCCTGCCCGGCTGACGCCTACGGGCACACCGGTTCCGATTCTCGAGGAGGTCGCCAGCAGCGCGACGGAAGGTGGGATTGTCGCCTTCGGGGGCGAGCCCTCCGGTCCCGGTGCCTTCCTCTACCTTCGGGGCAACTTACAACAAGGGGGAGGTTTGTCGATCTTCTGGATAGGCAGCGCGGGCAAGACCCAACCGTTGCATGCCCCGCCTGCCATCTATAGGACGCCCCGCCTGTCCCCCGACGGCAAACGACTGGCGTTTGACATGTTGACCGCCCAAGGAGACGACATCTGGGTGAAAGATCTGGACCGGGACACTCCGTCGCGGCTGACCTTCCTCACCGGTTCGAACCGCTGGCCGGTCTGGGCCCCCGACGGCGGAGGCATCGTTTTCGAATCCACAAACCCATCCGCCCCAGGCCTGTACTGGATGCGCTCAGACGGTTCCGGCGAAGCGCAACGCCTCAGCGACGGAAGGCTCGGCGAAAGGCCGTCTTCGTTTTCCCCGGACGGCAAGCGCCTGGCTTTCTCCCAGATCGGGAATGGCGGCAGCGATGACATCTTCACGGCTCGAATCGAGGGCGATCCCGGTCACCCACGGCTTGGGAAGCCGGAGTTGTTCGTGGGAACACCGGCCGTCGAGAGCAGCCCGATGTTTTCGCCGGATGGACGGTGGCTCGCGTATCAGTCGAACGAATCGGGAATCTTCGACGTGTTCGTGCGTCCATTTCCTCCGACCGGAGATGGCCGTAAGCTACGCCGCCAAGGGCGATTCGTTCGCAGCAGGCAGGCCTCGGGTCTGGTCGGAAATTCGTGGGCCGGATATGGGAAACCTCTCCACATACGATCTGGCGCCCGACGGCAAGCGGCTAGCGGCGATTGTCGGGAACGATGAAATAAATGGGCAGAAGCCGTCGATGCACCTGACCTTTCTGGTCAACTTTTTCGATGAACTCCGGCGGAAAGTGCCGGTGGGGGAATAGCGTCACACGCCGCTAAGGGCGGAACTCCCTTGTAAGCAAGTCATTAGAAATGTGATGCTCGGATAGCGCCAGGATGGTCGGCTACACGTCCATTAAAAAACCTAATGGAAGAGCGGCCTGTCATTTACCGAGAAAAACGGTCGCGCGACGGAGCGCATCGTCCGCTACGCAGAAGTATTCGAAACACTGACCAGAAGCCTACGCCACGCGCCGCTCTTGTCTCGCTGCATCCAGCTTGACTAGCCAAACACTGTAACCGCACGAGGTCGTGGCGAGCTGCCATAGGAGCGGGGCCTTTCGGCGACTCTTGGAGTAGCGCTTGAGATGGTCGCCAAAGAATCTACTCGCGAGCCAGCTGCGCAGATCATGCGTAACTGGTTCGAGCAATCGGGCAACGTCATTCCACCAGACGTCCGCGTAGTCGCCGAATAGGACGTCGAACGCCGCACGGATCTTAGCGGTGAAGTCTTGGGGGTGACCAGGATCATCGACGAGAATACCGTGTTGCGGGACCGCAATTGGATAGCCATCAGGGGTATCCGAACGCGGTAGTCCGTCGTCGCCGGTAAGCATGCCCGGCGAACATGCCGGTAACGGATCGAACGGATCTGAGCTAAGTGACGACCCGGATGATTCGGCGGGAACGCGAATGTCGAACCGACCGAAGCAACAGCCGATAATCCAGGCTAACAATTCGCGAATCCGCGCTATCTGGTAGCTCCCCGGAACTTCATCGAGTTCCGCCAACCTCAAACACACGCTCTCGGGCGAGCAACCGCTCGCATGGGCTACTGTCTCAACATCGCGGGAGAGCCAGTGGGAGAGTTTGTTCTGAAATCGATTTCTTTCAGCCGAGAAGGCCGTCGAAGTTTCCATCGGACCTTCAAAATAGTGATTTCGGAGAGTCTCCTCTGAAGCATCAGCGGTAGGCCAGGGCCAGCCGGTGAATGGGTAAGCTTCCGGCCAATATTCTTCCCGCAGATCAAGCGAAGCAGCTATGCGCGTCTCTACCGAACGGAGTACAGCGTAAGCGTCAGCAAGGACGAAATATCTTTTACGCCAGTCGGCATGTGTCCAGAGCATGGGGGCCTTGGATGTAGAGGCACTCGGGAGACTGGGAGAAAATTCGATGTGAGTTTCGTCAGTTGTCAGTTTACGTTGTGCGCTAATAATTGAGTTAATCGCGTCGGCGAAGAAAGTGACGGAGTCAGAATCAGCTGGAATCTCCGGGAGACGCTCAAGATAACTCGGATAAAAGTGTCTTGCGGCAGAACCTCGAACAGAGTAATCACCACCTCCAGCAACGATTTCAACTAAGTAGCTAACCGCGAATGAATTGGCGTAAGCCAGAAGAGCTGGCGCTAGCGCTTCTGAATGTGGGATTACTGCTGGACCTGCATACGAAAATGCCGTCTGGCGATTTAGAACACGGCTTGAGAAATTGGAGGTGGTCCTTTCCGTATAAGTGATCCCGGGTCGGCCGTACAGAGAAGCATCTCCAGAACGCCGAAAGGCAGACCGGAGTCGCCAGTTTATGACGAGGTGTAAGTCGGTCTGGTACTTACCGTAGTCGCCGCCTTTTGCGAACCACCGCCACTCCGTTTGCCCGATATGACTAGGATCAACCTCCCACCAAACCTTGAGTAGCTCTTCGTCGTCGCCGGACGCTAGACCCGCGCGGCTAACGTACTGCGGATGACTTTCCGAGGAACGAAAAAAGTCTAGCCACCGATCGGAAGCGCTGTACGCCATCTTTCTTAGTGGCACATTCCTGAAATGATCCAAAGAGTGAACGTAGATCGATTGTTTTCCCGCCTTCCCGTATAGGGCTGCACGCAAACCATCTGCTTTTTCTAGCGATCCAAGGCAGTCGATAAAGACCGCGGCGGTCTTCGAATGAGCGGCTACACAGAAGGCAGCCACCTCGACCACCGCATCTAATACGCCATAACCCAGATCTGCCAATGCTGTGATACCTGTTCGATCGCCGAGCAGATTCTGCTCACGCCAAGTATCGAGTTGATCGTGGAAGAGAAGAGCTCGGGTGAGGAGGACGCCTATTGAACCGTCGGAACAGATTCGGTCGCTGAACACCTCAACGAACGCGGCTCCAATGTCGGCTTTACCAGATGGCGAATGGTCGTAAATATACTGGCGTCCAGCGAGAGATGGCTCCCCGAAGGGCGGATTCATCAGTACAACGTCGTAGCTCTGCCGGCAAAGATCTATGAATGCGATCCCTTGGGCCGCATCGCCCGCAAAGAGTCGTCGGCGCTGGTTCGCAGCTCCGGTTGCAGTCTCAGCAAAGACTCGCAGAGTCTCAATGATGCTAACTTCGGCCTCATGAAAAAAGCTGTCATCGTCGATGCCTGAGAGGTCCAAGACGCCCTGCGCGGGCACGGGTGCCATTCCCGGCAGGAAGCCAGTCGTCTGGCGTTGTTCGGCGAATTGCTCGCGCGCACGATGTAATTCGGCGGCGATACCATCTTCTATCCGCAGCAAAGCGCCGAGCTCGCCCGCCAGGCGGCTCTCATCGACCATTTTCTTGAAGAGGTCGCCCAATAGCGGCGGATTGAGCCGCGCGGCGAACTCATCAACAAGTTTAGCGTCGCCGGGCATCGGTTCAGCCACCACGATGTGCGTGCGATGAACGCGAGGCCGTTCGGAAGCTGTAACTCCCAGGTCTTTCCATGCCCGTTGCGACCGCAGCCAGAGCGCCAAAGCAGCAATCTGTGCGCAGCGCGGGTCGATATCGATGCCATGGAGGTTATGCTCAAGGATGAGATGCGGCACCGCTCGACGTAGGTCGATGAGGTCGTGGTAGTCATCGCGGAGCGTCCGGCCCGTCGCCTCACTTCTGGAAGCAGATCCATCGGCTGACCATGATTCCTCGTAAATCGTGAGCAAGAGGTCAAAGCTATACAGCAGAAAGTGACCCGATCCGCAGGCGGGATCGAGGATGCGAAGATCGCGTGGGTCTTTTGGCAGGCGGCTTTGGACGGGCTCGTCGGCGGAGCGTACGAGGTATTCGCAGATCGTGTTGAGCCGGGTCTTTTCGCCGTGCATTTCCACCCACAGACGACCAAGGGTGTTGTCAGTAAGAAACTGGACGACATAGCGTGGCGTGAAGAACTGGTTCTCGCGCTTCGAAAGCGCAAAATCCCACGCGGCTAACACAGCATACGTCTCGTCGATCATCGCTCCCTTGATGAGAGTGAAGGAAGAAGCGACGTGAGAACGGGTTGGCGAGCTCATGCGGTGCCTCGACGTGGGTAAGGAACCACGAGCGAACCAGTTTCCCCGCGCGCGAATCCAAGGGCGAGCAATGCGATGTCCTGATCGATGCCGGAGAACGGTTCAGATAATGGCACAGCACGACCTTCCGCCGAACGGCGAAGCCGTGAAGACATTTCCAATTCGTGATTTGTGACTGCATCGAATGCCTGAAGGGCGATCTTGAGGTCGTTTTCTTGGAGGCTCTCCAGCCGGTGGAAAAACGGTTGCCATTCGCTTGCCCGATCAAGCCAGTGCTCCCATTTCGCTTCGAACTCTTCCTCGATTGTCTCGGGAAGGCGCCAAAGCGTCACACTATGAGGAGGGTCGAAGATTTCGCGGCATCGATGGGCTGCGACAGCCCAAACGGAGCGCGCTTGGGCGAAATAATGTGTTCGCGGAAAACCTCGCCGGATCGCCGCAGTGCCAAGCCGGCCGAGCTGCCCACGAGTATTCCACCACTTAGCGAGGTCCATCTCGCCAAATCTCGCCACGATCAAGCGGAGCTTTAGCAGCCGGTCAAGGTCGAGTGTTACTTGCGTCATTGTATGCTCCGGGAGATTAGGAGCCACCTGGGGGAACGGGTCCGCACCCCACAAGAATAGATCCTGGCAAACAAAACCGCGATTGGGCATCGGAGGCATGCAGGCTCTCGGTGCGGTCCATCTTTGTCGCTTGGCATCCAAAAAGTTGTGCGAGCCGTTAGCGGAATACTGACCGATTATGACGCATTTGGGCGCGCGGGCTACAATCGCAATCGATCAGGGACAGAAACAGCGCGGTCGCATGAGCCCGTGTGGACCATCACTAGATTCTCAAGTTGGTTCTTGACGCACATCGACCGACCCACATCTGCCCCACACTGGGGATAGAGCGCACATACTACTTTCTGCGACAGTGGCCCCAGCTCCGGCGCATTTGTTCATCTTCTCGAGTTCGAGAATTCTCTCGATCAACTTCGCCGCGCCGGCCAGACCACCCAGCACCGGGGGCGATGAACTCGCGCGCTTTGGCCAGCACCTTATCGCGTGTCATCGGATTAAGGGACGAGCGTTTCACGCGCCCCGCCTCGCTGCCGCTCAAAGTCTCCTTCACATGCGGGGCACGCTTCGACTCAGTTGGTTGTGTACCTTGGTGCTCAAACGGCCCCGATGACAATCCAGCTCAGCCCGGCGGCTCCCGCGATCTTCACGGCCAATTCGAGCGGAACCGGGCAAGGCCTGGTTCTGAATGACGACTACTCTCTCAATGGCCCTAACAACCCGGCGGCACGCGGCTCGGCCATTTCGCTCTACGCCACGGGTATTGGAGCGATGTCTCCAGCGTGCGTCGACGGCGAGATTTACCAAACTGGTTTCCCGACCGCGACATTGCCCGTGACAGTCGGAATCGGCAATGTCGGCGCTCAAGTTCTCTATTCAGGGCAGGCGCCGGATCTAATGGCGGGCGTGGCGCAAATCAACGCTGTCGTTCCCACCGACATTGCGACAGGGGTAAGCGGTGCGCCGAATATCGCAACTTCTTCCTAGGAAAGATTGACGCCGAAACCCTAGCCGGACAGATTGTCAGTTCGTTTCAGAAATACCTCGATGACGCAGGTGCGGAGGTCATCGACTTGACGCACAGTTCAGTAAAGGATATCGTGCAGCGCTACCTGAATGCCTCGCCGCCATTCGGCCGGGCGGATAAGAAGGTGGAATTCCCCGACGCCATTGTGCTTTCGGCGCTCGAAGGCTGGTGCAGGGAGCACGGAAATGAAGTCTACGTTGTCAGCAGAGATAAAGAGTTCAGAGCCGCATGTGATGCCGCTTCAGACCTGTATCCGTTGGAAGACGTTCCTGAGTTCCTCGATTTGATCAGCAGGCATGAAGGCGTGGCGTCGGAGCGCCTTCTAAAGGTTTTCGCTCTTGAAGCCACAAGAATAAAGGGTGACGTGAAAATCGAATTCGAGCGGCTCGGTCTATATCTCACGGAGTACGACGGAGACGCGGAAATAGAATCTGTCGATGATGTCGACCTCGATGATCCGAACGTGATCTCGATCGATGAGACAACAAGCACCCTCGAGCTCGAATGCCGCGTCGATTTTACCGCCGCCGTCTCCTATGAAGATCCCGATAGCGGCATGTGGGATTCGGAAGACAAAGTGATGCTATTCGTGGAAACCATATCCAAATCCGTCCACGAGACAGAGTGGGTGACGGTGGAGATTTGTGCAAGGTATCCCTCGCTCACGTCCCTCGCCGATCCCGAGTCGGTTAAGCTGATCGTTGTTGGCGTCAACCACGGGTCGCCGCTGAAAATTAGGCTGGACTGAAGTAGGCGTCACCCGGTAGCCGCCTAGTTCTGGCGTCATGAATCGGGGCGAGAAGCCGGATTCCCTGTCCGGTTGGCGGCGATTCCTAACAGGGCATTGCAGAGGGAGCAATGGCATCTTCAGGTTTCTGGAAAGAGCGTCAAGCTGAGTTTCTGAAATACACAGATCGCTTTGCCGAGGTATGGGCAAAATGGCATGCGCTCAGTAATACGTGGCAACTCTGGTGGGGGCGGGCGGGGGCGGGCGGACGGGCTCCTCAAGAAGCCAAGGATATGCTCAACGCCATCGCCCAAAAAACTATCGTCGGGCTGCCGCAGCGAGATGGTAAAGGCGACGGCGACGCATGGGAATTGTGGTTGGACGTGATGAAAAAGAGCGAATCAGGCTTCCGACCCTTAGGTAGTGGCATCGCGTGCACGGAGCGGGAATGGGACGCTGGAGTGAAAGACGGAAAATCACTATACCAGGTTCGGCGCGAACAGAAATACACTTTCGGGGATGAGTGGGAAAAGGTTTACCGACGAACAAAAAGTGGCAGACTGCGGCGGCTGAGTGCGAGGGAGCTTGAAGCGAAGACAGCCGACGACCTTCGCAAGTATTACCACTGGCTTCAAGATGGAAGAATCGATCACGTATTTCAGGCGTCAGCCGATTTCTGCGAAGTCCTTGCGGCGCGCGCGTTTGCATTGGAGCCGAAGGAAGTGGGACATGGGGCCGAGGCACCACGACGGCCAGGAAAGCAAAAGCTCACCAACGATCCGACCGCCGGGGTCAAGAAAATCATTCATGAACTGAAAGTTGCTGGTCATGATCAAGGGGAAATCTGCAAGAGACTTGCGGACAAGTCTCGACCGAAAAACGCTGCCTGGAGACATCTCACGTGGCCTGCGGCCTTCAAGGACAAAACCTTCCGTCCAGCCGTCAAGAGCTGGATTTCCCGTGTGAAGTGAGTTACGCGAGTTACGTTTAAAACACTTTCTCATCAAAATAATTCCATACGCGCGAGTGAGTTGCAATCCTCGTTGCGTAACCCACATTGTCAGCGAAATCAACTCGACCTTAGCCTTGACCATAGTTGGCTTGAGTTATGGCAGACGTCGTTGAACGCATCCCAGAGGCGCTGACAACTAACAAGGTAGCGACAATCCTGAAAGTGAAGCCGTCCAGGGTTAAGGAACTCGTCCGGCAGGACATCCTTCCCCACTTTCGACTAGGTCGCCAAATCCGCATCGATCAGCGGCAGCTACAACACTTCATCGAGCTGGGCGGCCAAGCGCTCCCTGGCGGCTGGCGGCGAACTACGGACGCAGGAGCGAGCGGTCGGGTCGATTGTGATGGCGAGGGGGGCGCGCGATGATCTCGCTCTCCCCTACTGAAGTCGCCATTTACTACGCGCTTCGGATGCCGGAAATCCGGCAACGTGGGAGGCGCTGGCGCGGGACGTGCCCGATTCACCGCGGCAAGCACTACAGCTTCAGCGTTGATCCCAAAACCGGACTCTGGCGATGCTGGTCTGACTGCGGACGAGGCGGAGACATCATCGCTTTGGAGATGGCGCTAACCGGCGTCTCATGGCGCGAAGGCGTGGTCGAAATCGAGCGCATCATCGGGCGCACCCTCCTAGCGCGGCCGGCAAACCGTGCTGAACGGCACGCGTTGGCTGAACAGCGGGAGCGAGAGAAGGTTGAAACAAGCGATGCGGAGCACTTCGGCACCGCGGTACGCGCACTTGCGGAGGAAGTCCTCGGGCAGCTTGACGCCTGCGATCCTGACCGCGCCATCTACACACAGCTGTTGGGCGTCATCCGAACGGGCGGTATGGCGCTGATCGACGAATACCGCTGGTGGAGAAAATCAGACCCTGAACTGACTCAGGCACTGGTGCGATCTGGGGCAGCCTCACAAGCGCGTATTCAGCGGCGACTAGCCCTTTACATCATGGAGTTAGCAAATGCGGAGTAACGCAATTACCGACGAAGCGGCGGGAATCCTTCGGGCAGCGGAGGATCGCGCGCCGCGGGCCGAAATCATTCGCGACGAGTGGAGTGCGCCGATTCCGCTTGCATCCGAGGCGCAACGCTTTCCGCAGGACCTGTTGCCGGGTTCACTAGGGGAATTTGCGAAATTGCTGTCGGCCCATACCGAGACACCGCTTGAGTTGCCTGCGCTGATGTCCCTAGCGGTGGTCTCCACCAGTGTCGCTGGACGATGCGAGGTGCAGATACACGAGGGTTACACGGAGCCACTCAATCTGTTTGTTGCGGCGGCCCTGGAGTCCGGTAACCGAAAGACCGCTGTCGTGAACGCGGCGAGGCAACCACTAGTCGATTTTGAGTACGAAGAACGAGAGCGCATGGCACCGGAAAGACAGAAAGCGGTCAGTGAGCAGAAGACGCTCGGGGCCCGTATCGACAAACTCGGCAAAAAAGCAGTCAGTGACAACCCCGGCGACTCGCAAGTGGTGCTCCGGAAGTTAGAAGAGTCACTCATCGTCATCCCAGAACTACCTCGTTTATGGACGCAAGATATCACGCCGGAAGCCTTGGCTTCGCTTACATACAAGAACAGCGAACGGATGGCTATTTTGAGCGACGAGGGTGGGTATTTCGAAATCCTTGCGGGCCGTTACTCTCGCGGTGTTCCGAATCTCGACTTCGTTTTGCAGGCGCACGCCGGGGCTCCCGTTCGAGTGGATCGAAAGACGGGAGATCCAATCTTTCTGCAGAATCCACTGTTGACTATTGGTCTCTCGCCCCAGCCCTCGGTGCTCAGCGGCTTAGCCGAGATTCCTGGATTCAGAGGCCGGGGCCTAATAGCGCGATTCTTATACGGGCTTCCACCTTCAAATCTCGGCTATCGCCACCATGAGCCGAGACCAGTGCCAGCAGGCACTAGACGAGACTATGCGGACTTGATCCGGCGTCTTCTCAAACTACCAAGTGGGACAGCCATCAATGGTTTGCCAAGTGCCATCAGATTGACTTTTGCACCTTCTGCATACGATTCGTGGCGGGAATTTCAGAGGCTGGTAGAAATCGATATGCGAGAGGGCAATCGACTCGCGGCATTCAAAGATTGGGCGGGAAAACTGCCAGGCGCGGCTGCCCGGATAGCCGGAGTCTTCCACTGTGTAACCGGCCCTATGCACAGGATCTTGATGGGTTGACTACAAGGTGAAAGCGGTCAACCGTTTGGGGACTCTGAGAATCCTGCGGTAAAACAGGTTGGAGTAGCGAAGATAGCGCTTCG
>JBEKBK010000154.1:0-16044 GCA_050015435.1 Bryobacteraceae bacterium | reverse complement strand
AGGTCGAACAGGGATCGCCAGATGGAGGTGGAACTCAGTGGCGGGAAGCGCAGCAGCCGATCAATCGCACCGCATCAAGTCCGGCGCTCGGCATTCAGTCCGTGCATAATTCAGGTGTAACGGTCCAGAATCTGTTTTGCCTCTTCGACGTTGGAGCCCCAGCCCCAGTCTTCACCGAAGGTCATCGCCCCGAGACAAAGGGGACTCACACGTACACCGGACCGCCCGAGAGAAACGTAGTTTTGTAATGACATAAGTTTTCGCTACAGCCAGCTTAGCGGAAGGGCGCGATCTAGAACCAGTCGCTTCGATACGCTACCCACCAGCTAACCACGCCGATCGGAATCGTTGCGCCGAGCGCCCACCAGATGGGCAGAACGAAATCGGCCATCAATCCGAGGATCGTGAACGTGGTCCAGAAGATCTTGCGCTCCACTGTGTTTGAGTGTACACGCACGTGGAGTGCGATCCTGGAAATACGGTGACGTGCAAGAAGTGCAGAGTTCAGATGAAGGAGCTCAAGGGGCACATCTACCACAAGCAGCGGAAGTGGAAGTGCCCTAAGTGCAACCGGGTGAGGATGCAGAAACCCGGCGTCGCGTCCGCTTGAGGAGGCGCACCCTGGACGTCTATCTAATCGACGGCACATACGAGTTGTTCCGCCACTACTACGCGCTGCCGTCCGCACGCGATCGGGACGGTCGCGAGGTTGCCGCCGTACGAGGCGTGCTGGGGTCGGTGCTGGGCATGATCAAAGGCGGCGTCACGCACCTCGCCGTGGCCACCGACCACGTCATTGAATCATTCCGCAATGAATTGTGGCCAGGCTATAAAACCGGCGAAGGCGTCGAACCAGATCTGCTCGCGCAGTTCCCGTTGCTTGAGGAAGTTCTATCGGCGGCCGGCGTGGTCGTCTGGCCGATGGTGAAGTTCGAGGCGGACGATGCGCTCGCTGCCGGGGCTGCGGCGGCGGCTCGCGACGCGCGGGTCAACCACGTGATTATCTGCACTCCGGACAAGGATCTCGCTCAATGCGTGGTTGGTACGCGCGTCGTCCAGCTGGATCGCCGGAAGCGCGTCACGCGTGACGAGGCGGGCGTGATCCGGAAGTTCGGCGTCTCACCAGCATCAATCCCCGACTATCTTGCGCTGGTCGGCGACGCGGCCGACGGTTATCCGGGTCTGGCAGGCTGGGGCACGAAATCGACGGCTGCCGTTCTCGCCAAGTTTGGTCATCTCGAATCGATACCCGCGGACTGGCGCGAGTGGCACGTGAACGCCGCCAGTGCCAGCTCCCTTGCGGCAACCCTTTCTCGCGATCGGAGTAACGCGGAGCTGTTCCGCACGCTAGCCACGCTGCGGACCGACATCGCCCTATTCGATGACGTGGAGCAACTGCGATGGAACGGCCCGACGCCCAGCTTGGATGCTCTCGCGGGCCGATTGGATGCTGCGATCACCGGATCCGGGTCAACAAGCGGTTGAGAGCTGCCGTCACGAGCTGCATTTCCACAGGAATGTCAGGAGCCAGCGCACTCAGGTCCGGTGGGTAGTCAGCGGTTGGATTTGCGGGATCGTCGTGTGGAAGGGCGAGGATCTTGCCCAATGTTCCGCGGTGCAGCCAAACCTGGCAACAAGCCTCGCACGAATCGATCATGACCTTGCCGAGGTCCCCACCGCCGTAAGCATGATGATCCATGGCGCCTGTACACAGAGGACAGCGCAGATCGCTGGCGGAATCGGCGCCCTCCGGGGCCGTCAGAAGCGCCGCGGCCCGGCTGCGATGTTCGCGCAAAACCTGCAGCAGGAGCCCGAAATCGTCCATGCTGACCAGAAGGCCATGACAAGCGGTGCAATACAGCACATCGCGAGCGACAATGCGCCTTGTGACCAGCGACTTGTGACATAAGGCGCTGTTCAGGGTCCGTGTTTAGAGGAGCGGCACTTAGAGAAAAGGCCCGTCTCAGGAAGACGGGCCTTGTTCGGTGGCTAAACCATGTTCGGATAACAGTCGGCCGAATCACACCGCCGTGGGATTCGGGCAGAGCGACTAGCTTTGCTGATCGCTATCGTCTTCTTTCTTCTCGAAGTGTTCGGCGATAGCACCGGCGCCTTCAAATCCGGTAACCGCAGCCGCGGCTTCGGTCAATATCCCTGCGTTGGGATCCAACTTCTTCATGCCTTCCACTGCCGCCACAGCCCCTGCGAGTTTTTCTGCTTCTTCCAAAAAGCTCATGACCGGTCTCCTTCCGTTCGCGAATGAATTTGCGCTCTTTGAGGGGCGTCACTCAGCATAGCACTTGCAGCGCCACGCAACAGCTACGCCAAGCCCATTGACGTCCTCCGATGCCGTGCCAGACGGCCGATTACGGGAACCTTCGGACAGAATGCGCGCCCGTCGTACAATTCTGGGCTGCGGTCACCCGGCGGACGCTGTCCACCGGACCAGCTTGGCAGGCTCCCCGGCCGGGCCTGATGAATCCAAGTGGGTACTTTCTGGACGCACCGTAACTCAGGCACAAGGCGAGTTCACGCCGCCGCCGGTCGCAGCAGGCGATGAAATACCCCGTTTGTGTTAGTCCGAGCAGCCCGAAAGGTGGGACCGAGGATTCATCCAATTTCGGGATGCCCACGCGGCTTAAATCGGTCACACTCCGAGGTGAGAAGCGTCGAAGCGCTCCGTTGCTCTTACAGCCGGGAGTGGATGTTTCAGGAACGATCGGAAAAAAGGAACGCGGAGCCGAAGTCAGAATGATGAACCCCAATTTTTGGATCATCCCACTGTGTTGAAAAAAGGAGCATCATGTCCCATCATCTCGATTCACCAATTGCCCGGCAAGATATCCGCCTCGACATCACGGATCTCTACGTATTCCGCGGAGAGACAGGCACCGTGTTCGTGATCGATCTCTGCCACTCCATCTTCGGCCCAATTCCGGTACCTGGCTACCATCCGGAAGGTATGTATGAATTTAAGGTCGATCTCGATGGCGATGCTGTCGAAGATCTGACCTACCGATTTACATTCGACGAGCGTGACGCGCACGGGAAGCAGCGTTACGTTGTGCGCCGTATCACGGACGCAGATGCTGTCAACCCAGATGCGCTCGGTACCGTCGTCGCACAGGGAACGACGGGCGAGAAGGTCACCACGCCAGCCGGTCTGCGCGTCTGGGCGGACAAAGCCGGCGACCCGTTCTGGATTGAGCCCGAGGTACTGCACGCCGTCGGCCATGCTTTTCAGGACGGCACGACCGTGGACCTGTCCGGATGGGATTCAAGTCGCGCGAAAAACCTCTTCGCCGGCCATACGGTTTATTCGATCGTGCTGGAAGTGCCCGACGGAGAGTTGCTCGCCGGCGCTGACGACAACCGTCGGATCGGGGTGTGGGCTGTGTCGACGCTCGCTACCGACGCTGGGGGATGGCGCTCGATCAACCGCGTGGGCCTTCCGATGATCCATCCGCTGTTCACCCAATACACGAAGATCTTGGCAACCGTCTCAATGCCGGCCGCCCGGCCGACGACTTAGCAACTTATGGAGCGACCATCACCAAGGCAGTTGCGGCAGTGGTGTCCGCGACTGGAACGGCTGAAGACCCATGCGCCTATGGCGAGAAGGTCGCGCGACGTTTCTGCCCCAACATCCTCCCTTACGAGGTAGGCACGCCGGCGGTCTTCGGCTTCGCCGAATGGAACGGTCGCTGCCTTACTGACAACGCGCCGAATGTCATGTTCTCCATTGCGGCGAATGCCCCGGTGAGCCTTGGGATCGGCAAGGAGTCGGTCACCTCGAAGCCGTCGAAAGCCTTTCCGTACGTTCCTGCCGCCACTTGATACGGTGTTCTGGTACATCAGCCTGCAGCGGGCGAATATCTACTGCTTCGCGAAACCCTCGGTGAGTTCGATGCGTGTCCCTTCCGGATCGAGGACGTAGGCGATCTTTAATCCGTCAAGCTGGGGGATCACGCGGTAAGTCGTATCGAACGTCACGCCCTCGGCTTGCAGTTTCTTGCAGAACTCCTCTAGCCCTTGCACTTCGAAGCCGATATGGTCGAGCGACCGTCCCTTCGTGGCCGCCTGCGGTTCCGTCGCCTTGGCGAAATCCACTTCGCCTCCGGGTAACATCGCGGCCGGAAAAGTGCTACGCTTGCCCGCTGTGCCGCCGAACGTCTGGACGTACCATGCTTGCTGGTTTTCCTGGTTGGGCGTGGAGAGATGAAAGCGCTGGAACACCGCCGGAAGCTTCAGACTGGAGTCCTCAGTGAACTCGACCCTGACCCCTTCCGGAAAGGTCGCGATGATCTGCTTGTTTTTTTCGTTGTCCATCGCGAACTGGATGTTGGCGGCAGTAAGCTTCGCCTTAGTGTCGGCGTAGCTTTTCACCAGGAATCCAAAGTGGTTCACCGTGGAGCCGGCGGACCCCTCCGTGGGTGCTGTGCGCGCCTTTTGGAGCACGACCAGAATCCCTGGGACTTTAAGCAATTCCAGAGGCCCAAGCGTTTTCGCCTGCGCGCCGAGGATGTCAACGAACAGCTTCTTCTGGGCATCTGGGTCGGCGACCACCAGGTGAACGTGCCCCGTCGAAATCCCCATCGAATTCGGTGGAGCGAGTTGAGCGGAGAGAGAAGCGGCCGAGGCCGCAAACAGGCATAGCCAGCGCATGCGGATAGCTTATCATTCTTGTCTTGTCGCTCGCCGCGACAGCACAGCGGGTTACTGCACCGTCGCCTGGCCGTTTTGCACGGTTATGACCACGCCGGTTTGTGTGCTTTGCCCGTCGTATTGCGCCATAAGGGTGTCGTCACCATTCGGGGCTAACATAGGCACGACAACGTTGAACTGGTAGAGTCCCGGCGAGATGAGGTTAGCGGACTGCACTGTGGCGGACATCCCACCGATTTGAACCAAAGGCAGTGCCGGCAGCGTTCCCGATTGTTGCTCTGCTCCCTTAACGACCGGAGACGACGTCGCGCCGAAGCCGTTCGCATAGAGAATGATGGTTTCGCCTGGCTGCGCCGGCGTCGTCAGGCCGGGATAGAGGGTCGTCGGTCCAACGTCAGTGTAGTTGAGATGCTGGGCCACCACGTGTGTTCCGTCGAACACAAAAAAGGAAGGCGAAATGGTTTGCGCCTGCACTGCGAATGCCGTGCTCTTCTGGCTGCCCACCGTAACCTGCACCTGCACCGGTCCCGCCGCGAGATCCGGCGGCGTGAGAATGTTCAACTGGGTTGGGCTGATGTAGTAGACGTAGGCGTCCTCGCCGTTGAGCATTACATTCGCGCTATCGAGGCCGGTCGGCAATTGGTTGTTGGCGAAATCAGAAGTCTGCCAGACGCGCCAATCTCCCAACGTGTCTAGCCCCAAGCCTTTGATCGCCACCCAGGTGTTCGGTGCGATGGTCGAGCTGTTGCCAAAAGCGTTCCCCACGGACGTGATCGAGGGCGGCGAAGCGGGCTGCGCGCCGGAACTTCCAAATGCAGTCTCAATCGCGTTGTAGGCACTACTCGCGATATCGGCGTCGGCGGCGGTAGTGGGATGCAGCATGTCCCAGAAGAGATACGTATTCGGGTTGACGTTCATCAATCCCTGCGCGGGAGAAGTGACGTTGGTGAAGCCGTACAGCGACGGATTCTGGGCGATCGAAGCAAACTCGGCATACGCATCGTAGGCAACCATGATAATCCCCGGATGCTTAGCTTTTAGCTGCGCAATCGCACTGCTCCATTGAATGTTGTAAGTTACGGACGCTGCGTCGAGGGCCGAGCGGTTGCTGGTATTGATGTATTCCGGAACCTCTCCCAACGGAGGTAGATTCGCCCAGAAGAAATACTTCGCGCCGGCCGTCGCCAGCGTGTCGATATTTCCTTGAACATTCGCAACCGCGGTGACTGGATTGACACCGTCGCGAATATCGTCCCCGCCGCCCCAAAATACATACAACGTGTTCGCGGGCAGAGTGTGATTCGCAGACAGGAAGATATTCAGTTGATCAGTCAGATAAGGTATGCTCGGCGTTGCCGGTGAATAGGACGGATTTGCACCGGTCAGCGCGGACGCGACCGCAAAATTCGTACCGCCCTTTCCATTCTCAAACGGTTGGGGCACGGGTAAGTTCATCTTGGTCGCCAATTGTTCAATCCAGAGACCCAGAGGCCCGCTGGTGGAAGGAACCGAGTTGGTACCGTCCGTATATTCTCCCGTCGCGTACATTGGTGGAACCGGCCCAAATTGAGACTCACCGAGCTGAGAGAGTCCTAGGTAGAGGTTTCCGTTATCGGAAAGGCTGTCGCCGAACACCACAAACTGCGTGAACGGGACCTGCGCGAACAACGATACGGAGACGAGGAAAAGCGAGAGACGGCAAAACATTCGTTCATTCTATCGTAGGTGTCGTTTTGAACCGAGGGGAGTAAAGCCGCCCGTTCACAGGGATCTTTCGCCCACTGGCGAAGTTCTTGGCCCTCCGCGCCCGAAAGTGCTATATGTTGAGGCATGCGGAAGTCAGCAAGTGTCACGTTGACTTTGGTTGCCGCGATGGCGATCTCCGATCAGGGTCAGCAGCCCCCCTCGGCAACACCTGCCGATAGGAACTGTGGATCCTCCGTGACGCCCGCCGGAACCGCTGCCAATCCGCCCCACACCAAAAACTGCGGAACCGCGCACGGCGGATTCGGTTCGCATGGCTTTTTTCATCATGCAGGCGGGTGATGCGGCGGATCGCTGCGACTCCGCGAGCCGATTGGCAGAAAAAGGTGGAAGCGGCCGGCCTGACGTGGCATACCTGCGAGCATCAGGCGTACTGGAACGAATCGGCATTTTACGAGTTCACGGCTAAGGAAGTCGATCTCCTCGCATCCGCGACAAATGAGCTCGAAGAAATGACGCGCAAAGCGGCTCAGCGCGTGATCGACCACCGGCTGTACTCGAAAATGGGCATTCCCGAGCTCGCCGTTCCGCTGATTGAGCGCTCCTGGGAAGCCGAGCCCCCGTCTCTCTACGGCCGCTTTGACCTTATGTATGACGGTTGGCATCCTCCGAAGCTGCTGGAGTACAACGCAGACACGCCTACTTCACTACTCGAGGCCGCGGTGGTGCAATGGTATTGGCTCGAGGAAACGCATTCCGCAAGCGACCAGTTCAATTCCATCCACGAACGTCTGATCGCGCTGTGGCGGGACTTGACTCCCTACATTCCCGGCCGCCGCGTGGATTTTTGTTCGATGGACGACCCCGAAGACTGGACCACCGCTACGTATCTCGAGGACACGGCTCAGCAGGCGGGACTCGCCTCGTCTCTCTTCCTGATTGACGAAATCGGTTGGGATGGCGGGCGGTTCGTGGGGCCGGACGATCAACCGTTGACGACGGTCTTTAAGCTCTATCCGTGGGAATGGATGGTGCGGGAAGAGTTTGGGAAATATCTCGCCGTGGCGGACACCATTTGGCTTGAGCCGCCTTGGAAAATGCTGTTGTCAAACAAAGGAATCCTGCCGGTGTTGTGGGAACTCTATCCCAACCATCCGCTCTTGCTCGCAGCAAGCTTTGAACCGCCATCTGCCGGCGCGGACTGGGTGAGGAAGCCGTTGCTGGGGCGCGAGGGCGCCAATGTAACACTCCATCAAGCGGGTCGGAAAATTGAGACCAGCGGTGATTACGGCATGGAAGGGTTCGTCTATCAGGATGTCGCGCCATTGAAGGACTTCGACGGGATGTATCCGGTGATTGGAAGCTGGGTCATCGGCCACGAGGAGGGCGACTCCGCGGCCGGTATCGGAATTCGCGAATCAGATACGCCCATCACCACCAACCCGAGCAGGTTCGTGCCACATCTGTGTGGATGAATTTAGTTATTCCGCGTAATGCTCCGGAGGTAATTTTGGCAGCGCACCCCCACCAAATTTATAGTGAGAATAACATTGACGTGAACGACAATAAGATATATCGTTTTCAACATGGCCACGCCGAGAGGCTCGAAGCGGGCTGATCTCGCGGACGAGCTATTTTTCAAGCTTGACACAACGACCCAATTGTCTGGTGTCAGTGCCGTCCCATCAAGTGCTCAAATCGATGCGTGGAAGTATGCAAATCCTGCCGACGAGTACTGACGGAGTGACTGAGTTTAGAATCCATCTCCGGCGGGAGTGACGAATGGAAACGGGACCCAAGGTTCTTATCATTGAAGACGACTCGATCCAGGCCCGGCGGCTGGAAGCTCTGATTTATCGATTTTATCCCTCCTCGACAGTGGACAAGATTGCTACTGAATCCGAATTCCGTACGAAGCTGTCTGACATCCGCGAATCGGCTTATGCTGTTGCTTTAGTAGACATGATGTTGAGATGGACCGACCCGTCGCCTAACATGGAACCGCCCCCTTCGAAGATCCTTGAGGAAGGCTTTTTTGTCGGCGGACTACGCTGCCGGCAGGAACTACTCCGTAAAAAAATCCCGAGCATAGTATTCACTGTGCATCAACGCGAAAGTTTTCCGCAGCTGGAGGACGAAAAGGTGGACTTCGTACAGAAAGGACCTAGCTTTGACCCGATCCTGACGAGGCTTGAGCGCTACCTCGGCAAACCTTCTAACGCGCCACCGCAGCCACACGAATCGACTCCTCGTTGACTCTGCTTCGGGCGCTCTCAATCTGCGACGCCCTGTCGGAATTGCCTGCCTGATCACTCCAGTCTCGGTGATAATCCAGGCCTTGGGCAAGGATGGCTACCACTACGTGCTTGGGTAGAGGGTTAGGCCAATCTTGGATCGTTTGGTCCCAGCTCCGATCAAGAACGGCACAGCACCAGGCAGAGACCGCTTCCGCCATCCATCCTAGCGGAAGCGCCGCCTTCAGCAATCGCGTCGCCGCGAATGGTTGCCCCCAATAGTCGAATATGGTCCCAATGTGACTCTTGAGCTCATCGATCACGTCCGGCTGCTTGCCCGGAATAACGCGCTGTTCCCTGTACATCTGGATCTGCAACTCACGAACGGCGGAGGCCAAGCGCGTCCAGTACGCGGACTCCTCCTTGGCTGGCTGCAGATGAATCAGTCCGTCGAAACCTGCCTGCACCGCCCCGGGAAGAAACGCGTGTTTGCCCTGCCGTACGAACTCAAACCAGATGCCTTCCCACCGTACATCCGCCTGATTGCGCTCCATGGCCGTGCGCAACGCGCCAAGCGTCTCCGTGCCCATACGCGTTTGTCCGAACTCGCTTTTGTGCTCGGACTCCCGCTGATAAACCGCTTCGAGCGGACTTTGCAACGTTGCGGGCTGCCCCAGGTTCGCAATGAGCATGAACAGATTTCGAAGCAGCACATCCGGCCTCCAACCAATCGGGCGCACGTCGATCTCACGCTCCGTAATCAGTGCAGCCAGCCGAAGGGCCAGGTTCGTGCGAAGCGAATCGTCCTCCGGCAGGGACCACAGAATCCATTGGTATTCCTCCTCCCCCTCCGTAAAGCCGGGAAGCCCGATTCCTTGCAGCCAATCACAAAGCGGCTGTAGATCCGCGTTGTCACGCTTCAACCACCCCGTAAGCATCTGGCGGCTCGGCGCAAACACATCATCTCCAAAAGACTCGCCGTCCTGCAGCCATCGCCGAATTACTGGATCATCGTCGAAGCCCGGACGTGACAGCCCCGCGGCGCTGAACCGATCCGCCTTGTCGAGCAAAGTCCCATAGGACTCGATCGTAACGTTTAGCCAACAGTCCAAACTCGCGGCGATCCTGCGAAGGGTGTCGACATTCCATTGTCCGTATTCTTTGTTCTCGTAGACCGAGACCCTGCCCTGGTTGCTCTCGATCCGGCCGCCAAGCTGCGCCTGGCTTAATCCGCGCTGTTTACGCAGGAGTTTCATCTGCAACGTAATGAATTCGTTGCTGAAATTCTCCGCGTACGACTCGCGATACTCCCGGCTCTCAGCCAGCTCCTTAGCCAACTTTCGCTTAAAATCGCTCATGTGAAATTCGATACTCCATTTCCCGCCTCATTTTGCTCAAGGATGATTTGGCGGTTCTGCTCGGCCCGCGTGGGCGCGTCCCAAGGGTCAAACTCCCCATCCTTTTCGAAGGCCCCGCAAAGGAGCGTCATTTCGCTCTCAGCCAGTGGCCCACGGCACAACATCGGACGAAGCTGCCGCCCGGCGTGAATCACCAACTTGTAAACGTGGCGCTGATTCAAGCCTTGATGCCGGACCGGTCCGTCCAGGAAATCCAGTCCCCATGCTGTGTCGAACCCTAATCGCTCCAGCATGTCCAGCTTCTGGTTCAGTTGGCCGCGTTCCGGGGGCGTCAGCTTTTCCTTGTGAGCCCACTTTGCAATCTCATTGCGGTCGGGCGGGCGAAAGAAGTCCCAGAGCTTCATCGCGCCCTCCGGAGGCCACAGTTCGATCCTAGCAAAACGCAGGCCATATTGCAAACAATATATTTCATCCGCTGGCCCGGTCCATCCAGGCGGCGATCACGCTTTCGCCAGCTTCGGCACAAAGTGCCTTCCAATGGGCATCACGATCTGAGGCCAAACCAGACGTCAATCCGATAGGCCACTGAGTCGGAATCGCCGGAATTCCCGAAAGAAGCCAGTCATGCACCGACCACTCAATCGGTTCGTGAATGTACTCCCGCAACGGCGGCGCCGGATTCCCGGTTGCACCTCCTTGGACCACGCGACCTCCGCTTCAAGTAGAAAATGTTAAAGGCGATGGAAAGTGCCGGCCGTACCAGCCGGCTTCGAGCTGGGTTGGCCGGATGACAGAGGTTCTTGCGGCGGGGTATTTCAGAACAATCAGCCAGCGCCCTGGCGTGGCTTCGAAAGTCCGACGGCCTTGGCCCATGTTTCGGGTTCTCTTAGGTCAATCCGAGGAAGCCACCTTTCCCACAGAGTCACCCATACGGGCCCTTGGTGCCCGCCTTGCTGAAGATGAAAGTTTTGAGCGTTGAAAAAGGCGTCCAGAAGGGCAGCCTGGTCCTCGGCCGGCCTTCCCGATAGACGTTTGGAAAGACCTGCGATCAGGCGGTCAGTGTTGGAAACGTCCAGACCATTTAGCGCGGAAATATGAGCAACGTCTTTTCCAAACGTCCAAATTGCCATCGAAGTGGCGTTAGCAAGGTCCAAAATCTGCACCAGCATATCGCCGGGCCCAGGCAACTCAGGATCGGTGGGGCGCGGGATATTCGATGCATTTACCGCGCCCCGATACATCAAGGGCTCCTTTACCAGCAGGTCTCGATAAACCCTGACACCCTCGGCAAGCGAAGAATGGAGGGCTCCGCCGGCCTTTGCCGCCCAGTGCGCCGCCCGCCACGGAGAGATTCGTTGGTCGTGCAGCAGGTTCCAAGCGATGCTTCGTTCATTTGGATCGGCATAACCACTCGCGAGAATGTCCAGGCAGAAATCGGTGACTTGCCGTGGAAGCACTTCGGATTTGTATCAGATTTATGACACTCGCGTCAACTCTTCGGAACATATCAATCGAAACCACCTTGCCATTCAAAGCAGTGCTTAAGGCTTTAGCAAGCTCTCTGGACTTCCGCCCGGAAATCGGGGAAAAGACGACAGGCGTATGAAATGAGATACGCCGTCAGTAATAGGTCCGGTCTTTGGACCGCTGGTTCCGGGGCTCCTGAATCTTAAGTATCTTGCCGCCTTGTCAGGATGTCGCGCCTTTGAAAAGTTTCGACGGGATGTATCCGGCCATCGGCCATGAAGAGGGCAACTCGGCTGCCGGTGCCGGAATTCGCGAATCAGATACGCCATCACCACCAACCTGAGCAGGTTCGTGCCACATCTGTGTGGATGAATGTGACGGTTCGGTGACTTTCGCCACGTCGGCAAGGTATAACTCCGGAATTTTGGCTTTATGCACCGTGACCGGCAATGGTGGCTTGCAAAATAAGCGAAATTCCCGAGCTTCTGGATGATGCGTCAATGCGATGGTATGGGTGGCGCCACTGGCACTTTCACCTAGGGGATCACATTGACTACTCGAACCGTGCGCATTCTATCGCTCTCTTTGATTTGTGCCGGAATCGGCTTGGCTCAGACCGGACTCATCAGCACCTACGCCGGCACCGGTACTTGCAGTTACACAGGGGACGGCGGCCCGGCGTTGCAGGCAACCATGTGCAATCCCTCAGGCGCAATCGTCGATGGCGCGGGAAATATCTACTTTTTCGATAACGCAGGTGCGACCATTCGCCAGATCACGCCCGCCGGCATCATCAGTACGATTGCTGGGAATGGCGTTCGCGGCACAACCGGCAACGGCGGCCCGGCATTGAGCGCCGAGCTGGGATTTGTCGCTCAGTTGGCGTATGACGGCGTGGACAATATTTGTTTCGGTGACACACTGGCCTACCAAATCCGGTGTGTTTCCTTGAGCACCGGAGCAATACAGGGCTATGGCACCGGAACCCCGATGTCCGCCGGGGACGGCGGGCCAGTCGCAAATGCAAGTTTTTACGATCTGAATGGCATCGCATTTGTAACGCGTTACCAGGCCCCGAATGTTTATTCGGACAATCTATGTTTCCGAAATGAGCACCGATCGTATCCGGAAGGTAGACGGCGCAACGGGAATTGTCACGACGGTAGCGGGGACTGGCCAACCTGGTTTTTCAGGTGACGAAGGGCCAGCCACGTCCGCTCAGCTTTACTATCCGTACGGACTCGCATATTACAACGGATCGCTCTATATTGCCGATTCCGCCAATTATCGCGTACGGCAGTTGAATATTTCCACCGGGACGATCACGACGGTAGCGGGCGATGGGGTACCGTACTTCGCGGGAGATGGCGGTCCGGCAACGGCGGCGCAATTCTCAGCGAGGGAGATCGCATTCGACGCGATCGGCGATATGTACATTGCCGATTCCGGGCGCATTCGCAAAGTAGATACGTCGGGGATCATCACCACTTACGCCGGTAATGGAGACAGTGGAATTGGAGCCGATGGCGTGCCTCCCGCACAGACATGGTTTTCGGGCGTGAACGGCATTTTGTGGAATCCTGTTGGGAGCCAATTGCTGATCAGCGACGGAGCGAACAAACTGCGGCAAGTGCTGTATCAGGCAACGACGACTTCTGTCACCGCAGCGCCCAATCCAGTTGCACCGGGAGGCCAAGTGGCTCTGACAGCCAGCGTCGCCCCAGGCGGAACGGGAACGGTGAACTTCTATCAGGGCTCAACGCTGCTTGGATTTGCCACGCTGAGCGCGGGGCAGGCGATCTTTAACTTTACCGTCCCGCCTGCGGGCGGAACCGTTATGGCGATCTATCTCGGTGACGCGAATTACGCGCCCAGCAGCTCGTCGACGATCGGCATAACGGTCCAAAAAGCAGCCACTTCAACGGTGGTCGCCGGGACGCCGAATCCTTCGACTACAAACCAGAATGTCACGCTCATCGCGACGATCAGCCCGTCGGCGGCCACGGGAACGGTTCAGTTTCTGGATGGTTTCAGTGTGTTGGGAACGGCGCCGGTCGCGAGCGGCGCGGCGACTTTTGGCGTGTCAACACTAAGCGCGGGGCAGCACACAATCACAGCAGCGTATAGCGGCGATGCGAACTACGCGGCATCGACGTCGCCCGCGATCTCACAGACTGTACTGATCGCCAGCAGCGCGACGGTGAACTCGTCGCCGAATCCGTCCTTCGTGGGAGCGGCCGTAACATTAGTGGCCACGGTGGCTCCGCCGAAGGCGACTGGAACCGTGCAATTCCTGGACGGAGGGACGGTGCTGGGGGTGGGGACGTTGGCGGGCGGAACGGCTTCGTTCAGCACCTCGACACTCGCGCAAGGCGCGCACTCGATCACGGTGGTTTATAGCGGCGATGCGAACGATGCCGGGTCGACTTCCGCGGTGCTGGCCCAGACCGTGAATGCAAAGACGGTTACGACGACCGTGGTGACGGCGACGCCCAATCCGTCGATTGTGGGCGGGGCCGTCACGCTGGTCGCAACGGTGAGCCCGGCGACGGCTACTGGAACGGTACAGTTCCTGGATGGAACGACCGTGTTGAGCACGGGAACGCTGGCCGGAGGCACGGTTTCGTTCAGCTCGTCCACGCTCACGCAAGGGACCCATTCGATCACGGCGGTATATAGCGGCGACGCGGGCGACGTAGGCAGCACTTCCAGCGCGATTCAGCAGACCGTTAAGGCAAGCACGACGACCAGCCTTACTAGCAGCGCGAATCCAAATACGTTGGGCGGTTCGGTGACGTTCACCGCCATGGTGGTTCCCGGCGCTGCTACAGGAACGGTGCAATTCACCGTGTACAATTCCGGAAATCAAATGAGCAATGTGCCGGCGACGGTGACCGGCGGGGTGGCTACGTGGACCACCACCAACCTGAGCTCGGGTTCCAACACGGTTACGGCGGTATACAGCGGCGATGCGAATTATGGCGGCAGCACGTCGGCCGCTGTGAACCAGACGGTCCGATTCACCAGTTATACGGTCCTGAGCAGCAGCCCGAATCCGTCGATTATTGGCGGGCCAGTTGCGTTAACGGCAACACTTTATCCTGCGAACAACGGACAGACTGGTTCGGTGCAATTCTTCAACGGCACAACTCTATTGGGCACGGGAACAGTGAGCGCCAGCGGTGTGGCGCAGTTGATGACCACGACCTTGCCGGCGGGGACGGACTCGCTGACGGCGTCCTATAGTGGAGACCCGAATTGGGCTTCCAGTACTTCCAGCGCAATCCAGCAGACGGTGAACAAGGCGAGCACCACGACCAGCTTGTCGAGCAGTTCCAATCCGTCGAACGTTGGTGGAGCGGTTACGTTTGTGGCGATGGTAAGCCCATCGACAGCTACGGGCACCGTGCAATTCCTGGACGGCGCAACTGTAGTCAGCACGGGTACGCTAGCGGGTGGGTCCGCGTCGTTCACGACTTCAACGTTGACGCCGGGGACGCATTCGATCACCGCGGTTTATAGCAGCGACGCGAACAATGCGGGCAGCACATCGAGCGTCGTTTCGCAGACCGTGAATAAGCTGAGTACGTCCGTCGGAATCACGACCAACCCGGCCTTCCCCACGGTTGGACAAACGGTGAGCATCGTAGCGGCGGTCACGCCTGCTGCGGCTACAGGCGCAGTCAACTTTTATAGCGGATCGACGCTGCTGGGCACGTCTAACCTGAGTAGCGGGCAGGCGACCTTCCCGATTACAGCCACCAGCGCTGGTCTGACGCTGGTGAACCTCATGGCGGTCTATCAAGGCGATTCCAACGACAGCGGAAGCTCTTCGCCATCGCTCAGCGTAACCGTCGCGAAAGCGTCCACTACCACGGCGATCGCGAGCAGTGTGAATCCATCGGTACAGGGCCAGGCCGTGACGTTCACCGCGACAGTGGCTCCTTCAGCAGCTACCGGCACTGTGACATTCTCCGGCGTGGGCACCGCCACTGTAACGAACGGTGTTGCCTCGATCACCACCACAACGCTACCGACGGGCACCACAACAGTAACCGCGCTGTACAGCGGCGATAGCAACTACAATTCGAGCACGTCGACAGGGCTCGCGCAGTCGGTGAGGTCGGCCAGCAGCACGAGCCTCACCAGCAGCGTGAATCCGTCGACGGTTGGGCAAAGCATCACATTCACAGCCACTGTTACGCCCTCCACGGCAACCGGAAGCATTCAATTTCTCGATGGAGCGACGGTGATCGGTACAGCTTCAGTCAGCTCCGGAAAGGCGGCGTTTTCGACTTCGGCGCTGGCGCAAGCCACGCATTCGATCACCGCGTCTTATGGCGGAGACACTTTCGACGCCGCATCCACCTCGACTGCCCTCACACAGACGGTGAACTTAGCCGCGCCCAGCGCTCCTTCCAATTTGACTGCTACCGCGGCGGGAAGCAGTCAGATTAACCTCGCCTGGACCGCGAGCGCGACGAGCGGGGTCACCTATAACCGGCCCTATGCACAGGATCTTGATGGGTTGACTACAAGGTGAAAGCGGTCAACCGTTTGGGGACTCTGAGAATCCTGCGGTAAAACAGGTTGGAGTAGCGAAGATAGCGCTTCGC
>JBEKBK010000153.1:0-16087 GCA_050015435.1 Bryobacteraceae bacterium | reverse complement strand
CGACCATAGCCTGGGGAATGTAGAACAGCACTATGGCGGCGAGCCAGAAGACGACATGGGATGCTCCCAGCTTGGCGGAGTTGCCGAAATTCGTAAGTCCGACGACAAATAGAATTTGGGTGAGGACAAGGTCTCGAAGGCCGAGTTCCCGCTTGAGTCCGGCCGGACCGCTCGAAGGCATCGCTCATTATAGTGGGATATTCGATGGGTTTCACCAAACTCGGTTCTTACGAAATTCCCGCGCCCATCGGTGCGGGCGGCAAGCCATTTGACGCGCTGGCCTTTTGAAGGGCAGTTCAGACCTGTGCTTAGGTGGGCCTAAATAGGTATAATCAACCGCTGGAAGGCCAAAGACTAAGTCCGGTTGGTAACATTGGGGCAACGCGCTGCCCGTCGTGCTGAAGGCAATTGCGCCGTGCTTGCCAGATCTGGGAACCGGTCCTGAGATTGGGCCCTTAATAAATGCTTGGGGAGGCTCTAATGAAGAAACGCTACTTGATGTCAGCGGTTTGCGTTGCGGCGATTTCTCTTTGCGCCGTCGCGCCGATGAATGCGCAGGACGGCGGCGGGGCGGTGCGGCGGGTTGCGCCGGGGGGCGCAGCGCAGATACCGCAACTGCCATTCCATCTGCAGGAGAATTTCTTTCACTATCCCCCCAACTCTGTCGTGGGCCGCGTAAGCGGCATTGCAGTCGGTCCCACGGGCAATATCCTCGCGCTCAATCGCGGATATCACCCCGTACTGGAGTTCAAGTCGGACGGCACCTTCGTGCGCTCCTGGGGCGAGGGCTCCGGGATGTTCGTAGGCGCCCATGCCCTGCGCTTCGATCCGCAAGGCAATCTCTGGTATGTGGATGCCGCCGACGACATCATCTACCGCTTCGACTCCGAAGGCCGCACCGTGGGCACGTTGGGAACCAACCCGGAGCCATGGACCTGGCTGACGCACGTGATTGAGCGCGCCGCGCGCGGCAAGGCCGCCTTTTATCAGGAGACGGATATCGGCTGGAGCAGGGATGGCAGCATGTTCGTCTCTGACGGATACGGCAATTCGCGGGTTGCCAAGTTTGACAAGGACGGCAACTTCATCAAGTCCTGGGGTGAGCGTGGCGGCCAGCCGGGCAACTTCAACACCCCTCACAGTCTTGTGGTGGACAAGAACGACGTCGTCTATGTCGCCGACCGTGGCAATAGCCGCATCCAGACTTTTGACACGGAGGGTAATCTGAAAGCCGTCTGGAACCTGCCGACCGCGCCCTGGTCGATCTGCCTCACCAATGGACCCACCCAGGTAATGTTCGTGGGCAGTGTGGGCCGGGTCTACGAGATGGATCTCACCGGCAAGATTCTGGGCGCCTTCGGCCGCCCCGGCCGCATGGCCGGCACCATTGACTCCGTTCACGGGATCGCATGCCCGGATGAGAAGACCCTCTATCTTGCCAACTTGTATGCCTCGCGCATCGACAAATGGGTCGCGCCGTAACCAAGTCTTAGGCTCCGGAATGCAGGGAGGCCAAATATGGCAAGTAAATCAGGCTTGATACGGTTCGCGCTGGCCACGGCTCTGGGGCTCACGGCATCGAACGCCGTCGCCCAGAACGCGGGCTGGGTCACAGCCTGGGCGGCTTCGCAACAGAACCTGGGCGAAGCCAAGATTTCCAATGCGACCGTGCGCCTGATCGCCCGCGTCACCATTCCGGGCGAGGCCGTCCGCATTCGTCTCGACAACACTTACGGCACCGCGCCGGTGACCTTCGCCCGCGCCAGCATCGCGCCGCGGGTGAGGGGCGCTGCCGTCGCCTATGGCCTCGTCCAGGAGCTCACCTTCCGCGGCAAGGGAACGGTGACGATCCCCGCGGCCGGCACAGCAGAAAGCGACCCAGTAACCATGCATATCGACGCTCAACAGGACCTCGCCGTGAGCCTGTTCGTGTCCGGCAACGCGCAGCCGAGCCAGCACGGCAACGCCGTCGTGACCTCCTATGTCACCGACAACAACGCGGGCGATGCCACCGATTCTGTCGACGGCAAGCCCTTCACCGGCCGTACCACCTCGATGTACTGGCTGAAAGCGATCCACGTGCGGCCCACCGCGCCGGCAACCGCGATCGTTGCCTACGGCGATTCCATCACAGACGGCACTTGCACCACGCTCGACGCGCACGATCGCTGGGAAGACCTCGTCGGCCAGCGCCTCGCGCTGCAGACGCCGGTCCGTTTCGCAATTGTGAACGAAGGCATCGGCGGCAACACAGTGACCAACGACGCCGATTATCAGCCCGCGATCAACTCCGCGCCGGGCGTGGAGCGGCTCGAACGCGACGTGCTCTCGCATCCGGGCGTTTCTCACGTCGTCCTATTCATGGGCACCAACGACATCCGGCGTGGCGCTTCGGCCGATCTGGTGATGGCCGGCATGAAGGACATCATCACGCGCGTGAAGGCGAAAGGCATCAAGATCGTCGGCGCCACCATCATTCCGCGGCACGCAAGTGTGCCTGGCGTCGCCGACACCGGCTGGAACGACGCCAAGTCGAAGATCCGCCACCAGGTGAACGACTGGATTCGCAAGGATGCGGGCTTCGACTCTGTGCTCGACTTCGACCGTGTGATTGCGAGCAAGGCCAATCCCGATCTGATGGAGCAAGCCTACAATTGCGGCGACGGAATCCATCCCGCCCCCATTGGTTATTTCCAGATGGGCAAGTCGGTGGATTTGGGCGCGTTTGGGAAATAGAAAAGGACCAGAGCGAACTCTGGCTCTTTCCAAAGATCTCGTTTCCTCGCCGTGCTCGCGTGTGGCTCGCCGGGCCGAAGATCAGTTACCATCAGCGCACATAGGCCTGGTTTACGTTCTGCTGGAGGAACTCTCGGAACTCGTGCTGGCACTTGGGCAGACGGATCTTGCCGTGAATGGTGCGCTTGTCCGTGAACTTGATCTTTGAGGACGGATTTAAGTATGCGACCGCGTTTTGCCTTGTCAGCACGAAGGGCACCGTTCTGCAATAGGATACCGCTGGCAATTAAGGACCCGGTGCGACGATTGCCCTCTTGATAGAGTTGTGGTGGGCTGAGCCTGCCCGCGTAGATTTTCGCCGCGACCTTATACGGGGTCTCCGTCTCCTGCTTGCGATACCAAAGGCGGATCGGCTGTACATATCGACGGAAGTATCGAAGAACTGCCGTCGGGTCGCAGTGATGTGCCGACCAAACACGCGCGGATCGTATCCCTTACCGAGCAGCACGAGGTGGTTGAGCTGCAAGAGTCACACGAAAAAACGGAGTCTGTAAGTTACTGAAAATACAAGAGAAAAAATGGTGCGGAGAGGGGGACTTGTTCTCTCGCGGGTCATTGAAAACACGTAACTTATACACGTTACGAAGGGCTAGAAGTGCTCAAAGTGCCACAAGAACCAAATCAAGTCACACGCCAAGTCACACGGGCCCCCAAAAGGACCAAAGTCCGTCCTTTCTGCCCCCCGGCCGGGCGTCCGAATTCCCTGAGTTCGAGGTGGCTGAATGAGCTCCGCCCCGAACGTTCGGCCAATTGCCGAGCCGTTCAACCCGGGGGAAGTCGCCACCTATTATAAGGAGCGTGCCCCTGGGATTATACCATTTCTTGAGTTTGCGTCGACCAGTTTCATACGGCTTGTAACAGTGCTTTCAACGGAGTGCGCTCCCTGAGACGGTCTACGTTATCCCTGAAACTGGTCTAGACAGGTGGGGGCTGAGTGGCGGGGACCCTGTGCCCTGCACCAGGGAAAACGCGACTCCTTCGCCGTCAATCCCAAAACCGGTGCGTGGTTTTGCCATTCCGATTGCCGTCGTGGCGGGTCCATGATCGACTTCGAAATGGAACTCACGGGGAGGCCTTTTCGTGAAGCTGCTGAGGCAGTGCGTTCGATCGTTGGCAGACCCGAATTGAAGCCGACCCGGCGGATCGTCTGCACCTACCGCTACCGGCGTCCCGCCGGCGGAGGGGATCCGCGAGAGGCCACCGAACGGGCCCAGCGAGGCGATGATATTGCCATCGTCGCCCCAGCTTGCGCCTCGGCTGTTCACAGGAGTATCGCATAGCGTCACTGCGGCGCCGCCCTTGTCGGAGATCTTCTTGAGCTTGGCATCGGCGAAGAATCCGACCCAATCTCCGTCGGGAGAAAAGAAAGGGTAAGTGGCGTTCTCCGTGCCCGCCAGAGGCGTGACCTGGCTCTGATTCAACAGGCGAGTGTGGAGGCGGACCTTGCCGTCCGCATCACGCAACGTGAGAGCTAGGCGGGTGCCGTCGGGCGAAAGAGCAAGCAAGCCCCCTCGACTGCCCGTCGCCAGTGGCGTGTTGTCATCGAGATCAATGTTCAAGCTCATCAGCGGGCGCAGCGGCGCGGGCCGCGTCGCGTTGTCGAGCAGAACACCGGCGACGATGAGCGCGAGTGCAAGCACGCCCGCCAAGGCCGCGACGGGCCAGAACCAGCGAGCCGCCTTCGACGGCCCGATGGCAGGGGATTCCGCATCGACATCTAACAGCTCCATCGCGTCGCCGATGTCACGCAGGCGTTTCTTCGGATCTTTCTCCAAACAGCGCCGCAACAATCGTCGGACCTTAGACGGCACTTGCGTGAAATCCGGTTCCTTCGTCAGCACGCTCGCCAGGATGTCGGAAACGGTGTCGCCTTGGAAAAGCTGTTTGCCGGTCAGCAGCTCCCAAAGCACTACTCCGAACGCCCAGATATCGGCGCGACGGTCAACTGTCTGGCCACGCGCCTGTTCCGGGCTCATGTACGCCGCTGTGCCCATGATCATCCCCGCCTGTGTCGGCGAGATAGTGAGCGTCACCATTTTGGTGCCAGCCTCGCCATCACTCTGCGAAGGCTGTGTCACCGCGGCGAGGCCGAAGTCGAGCACTTTGATCGTGCCGTCCGGCGTCACCATGATGTTGGCCGGTTTCAGATCGCGATGCGTGATTCCTTTTTCGTGGGCCGCATCGAGCGCGCTCGCAATCTGCGCGGCATACTTCAGTCCGGTATCAAGAGGCACGGGACCCTTGAGCGTCGCGCCCTCGACCAGTTCCATCACGAGGGCTTTGCCGTCGGAGGATTCCTCGACCGCGTAGATCGTCGCGATGTTATTGTGCTTCAGAGAAGCCAGAACTTTCGCTTCGCGCTCAAAGCGGGCGAGCCGCTCGGGATGTTGCGCATACGCGGGAGGCAGAACCTTGATCGCTACTTCGCGGTCGAGCTTCGTGTCGCGCCCCCGATACACCTCTCCCATCCCGCCGGCCCCCAGCGGTCCAACGATCTCGTAGTTGCCTAAACGTGTCCAGGCGGCCAATGGCATACTGCGTGGAACGATTTTAGCCCAAATAATCGGCCATCTGAATCACGGCCTATCCTTCCACTATCCTTCCCGACGATCCTACCAGAACCGCCGTTCAGAGTAGGGGAAGAGTCGCCGACGATACATTCCCTATCTTGGCCAGACGTTTCCAATGACCCTCTTGGCAGCGATTTCCGCCGCTACCGCCGAGTGAAGTTATTTGCTCGCGGGCACGTGCCGATGCGATTCGTCGTAGAAGTTGAGGAGGAAGTGAGGAGGAGCGGATTGCGCAAGACTGGCCACCCGCCCGCGATCGCACATGTCCCCTGTGGCCCGAATACGATAAGTGGAGAACCAGATGTAGCGGTTAGTTCTTTAAAACGCCAACAATCGGGCTAAAGTATCGCGCGGGTGCGGACGTGGATGACACCCGAATCGGGTTCCTCCGTGGATTGTAAAAAATAGATCCTCAAGCCATCGCGACTTACGGCTAACGGTCGCGAAGCACTGTTCAAGCCATGCGGTCCGGACACTGAAAACAACGGTTCTGTAGAAGCGAAACGCAGTTGAATTGAGCGCCTTCTCGTGGGCCGCATCCAGTACGCTCGCAATCTGCGCGACATACTTCAACGCGGTCTCGCCAGAGCGTGAGCATGCCAGCCCCACACCAGCCACACGGGAGACCGTGGCTCTAAGGCGTCACGGTAACGGAGACCGACTCATCATTATTCGCCAACCCGAACATGGGGCTCCTCGCTATGGAAATGACCGCGGACCCTGTGGCCAAGGGCGTGAAGGTCCCGGAAGCGCTGGATGTGCCTGCGGAAATCGTGAGCGGATTAGTCGTCATTCCCACGCTCGAATTATTGTTCGACAGCGAGACTGTAACCGTGTTTCCAGTACCCAACACTTGGATGGCGGCGAAGTTGTCAGAGGCGTCCAACTGGGCCATCGAAACGGTGAGTGCCGGCGCCGGGCCGCCTTTTGTATACGCGGACAAGCTCGCAGAGAAAGCATGACCCAGCCCGGCCGGTCCCGCAATCACGATCGCGGACGGGGTACAGGTGATCGTCGCTGTCTTGCTGACGTAACCAGAGGCGCTAGCGGTATAGGTCACCGTCCGAGCATTGCCCTCGCCTTGCAAATAGTACGTGGCGCTGGTGCTACCGGCCGGAATGGTGACCGTGATCGAATCCTGTGCTGCGCTAGTCGGAGAGACGGAGAGTTGCGCTTGCCTCGGTCCACCGTTTGGCAGGCCGGGATCGAGAAGATTGTTGGCAACCAAGCTCACAACCAGGCCTCCCGCCGGCGCAGGCGTCCCCACGGTCACAGTGCCCATGACCTGAAGATACTGACCGATCGAGACGCCGTCGGTGATCGATATGGCGTTCGGTGCGAGGGCGGTGTTCGTAAGGGTAAAGTTCGCCGGTGCCGCCAGCCCTTGCACGGTGGCCGTAACCGTATAGGTGCCGCCGATACCGTTGGCCGTGAATACCGCCGACTGCGCGACCCCACTTACGTTGGTTACGGCAGTATTTACTCCGCCCGCGAAGGTACCGCTTGCTCCGGACGAGGGAGCGGAGAAGGTTACCGTGGCTCCGCTCAATGGAGTGTTGGAAGCAGTCATAACCGTCACCACGAGCGGCGCTCCAAACGGGAGGTTGGTGGCCACGGTCTGTGGCGTCCCGCTGGTGGCCGCGATTGTGGCTGCGGAACAATTGTTGCAGTTCGTCAAAGAGAAGCTGGCCGAAGTGGCGCCCGCCGCGGTGGCGACGACGGTATATGCTCCCCCGACGCCGTCGGCCGTGAACAAAGCCGAAGTCGCGATTCCAGATGCATTGGTCACCGCCGTGTTAACTCCGCCGGCAAAGGTCCCGCTCGCGCCCGACGGCGGCGCTGAGAACGTAACCGTAACCCCTCCGACCGCCGTTTGGCCGGAATTCTGTGCTAACACGACCACGAGCGGCGCGGAGAACGTGCCATTGGTCGCTGCCGTTTGCGGCGTTCCGCTCAGCGCCGAGAGAGCCGGAGGAATGCAGCCCCAGTTGATCAGCGAGAAACTCGCCGGCGAGGAAGCGCCCGGTACGGACGCGGTCACCGTATAGTTGGCTGTCTGGCCGTTTGCTGTGATCATTCCCGATGTTGCGACGCCCAACGCGTTTGTGACCGCTGTGTTCACTCCGTTCGCAAATGATACCGACCCGCCCACCGAAGGAGCCGTAAACGTCACGGTCACGCCGCTTGCGGGGGTGCTGTTGGAATTCATCACCGTGGCCACCAGCGGCAATCCGAAAGGCGTGTTGAGACACGTGGTTTGCGACTGGCCGCCCGTGGCTGCGATCGAATAGGTAACCGCCCCGCTCACCGTCACCTTTGCGGTGATGGCCGAAATGCCCGGCGCGCTGGCGTTGATCACCGCTGCGCCGACCCCTACGCCCTTCACCGGCAGGTTGATGTTGGTTGACCCTGCCGGAATGACCACCGTTGCGGGCACTGTCGCCGCACCCGGATTGGTGGAACTCACATTGAGCGTAAGACCACCGGCCGGCGCCGCTCCGGACGACAGGAATACGAATAGTTGTTGCGTTGTGCCTCCGGGAATCGATAGGGTCGACGGCGAAAAACTGATGTTATACGCGGTTTGGACGGTTTGGCTTACCTGGGCAAAGCCTTGTGCGGAAGCAGTGATTGTCGCCGATCCGGCGTTGACCCCGCTCACTTTCGGCGCGATCGAGGGCGCTGTCGCGCCCCCCGGGATAAGGATAGTCGATGTCACCGTCACTTTCGTTGGATCGCTGCTCGTCAGTGTGACGAAAAGGCCGCTTGACGGTGCGGCGGTTCCGAGGGTTACCGGGAACGATACGGTCTGGCCAGGCGCCATAACCACGTTGGCCGGCAAGATCAGTCCGGCCGCAGCGGTCGCCGTGATCGTAACCGTTGCCGGATTGCTGTAGCTGATCCCATCGCTGACGATCAATTGCGCCACGTAGACTCCCGCCAAATCGGCGGTAAACGTCGGGGATGCAATGGCGGAACTCAACAGAACTGCCGAGCTTCCGGAAGGAATCTTCGTGAACGACCACGCATAGGTTAACAGATGACCGGCCACGTCGGATGACAAGGTTCCGTTCAAGGTCACGGTCGAACCTGTCGTGACGCTCTGGTTCGCGCCCGCATTCGCCGCCGGAGGCGTACTCGTCGTGGCGATAGTGACCAGGGAGGGCGCGCTGATCAGGACGCCGTTGCTAACAACTAGCTGAGCGATGTAGCTGCCAGGAAGATCTACTAAGAATGTGGGATTCGCGATGGTGGCGCTCGACAGGCTAGCCTTGCTTCCCGCAGGCCGCGAAATGAGGGACCACTGGAAACTAAGCTCGAAGAACTGGGGATCCGTTCCGCTGCCGTTCAGGGCTGCCGTGGTGCCCAGGGGCACCGTCTGAGACGGTCCGGCGTTGGCCGTCGGGGGCAGGATCGAGGTGGTGCTGATCGTCACCGTCTGCGGCTGGCTACTAATAAGGCCGTCATTGACGATCAACTGCGCCACGTAAGTGCCCCCGATGTCGACCTGAAACGTAGGATTCACAGAAGTGGGATTGTTCAACACCGCCGCACTGCCGGTGGGAACCGTGATGAGGCTCCACTGGTAAGTCAGCGGGTCCCCGTCCACATCGGTCGAACCGGAGCCGTTCAATTCCACGGTAGAACCGACATCAACCACTTGCGGAGGTCCCGGGTTTGCCTCGGGCGGCGTGTTTTGGGTCGAAATCGTGACCGTCGCCGGGGTGCTATTCAGGATACCGTCGCTGACGATCAACTGCGCCACATACGCGCCCGGCTGATCCGCGACGAACGTGGGCGAAACTGTATTAGCTCCCGCAAGAGCGGCCGTGCTCCCAGACGGGCGCGTAGGAAGGGTCCATGAATACGTGATCGGTTTACCGTTCGCATCAGAGGAGCCACTGCCATTTAGAACCACGGTTGCGTCAAAAGCGACCGTCTGGTACGGCCCTGCGTTGGCAACCGGCGGAACGGTTTCCGTGCTGACCGTTACGCTAGCCGTGCTGGTGGCCGTGCCATTGTTCACTGTCAACATCAGGGTGTAGGTTCCAGGAGCATCCACCACGAAAGACGGCAACACGCTCGTGGAATTCATCAGAACGGTGGAGCTTCCGGAGGGACGTGACACAAATTGCCAACTATAGGAGAGGGTCCCAGTGGGAGTGGACGAGCCGCTTCCGTTCAACGTGACCGTCTGGCCCACGACCGCCGTCTGATTGGTCCCAGCGCTGGCAATCGGCCCAGGCGAGGTAGCTTGGAAGGTCCATTGCAGCACGTTGAAATTCGGCGGTACGGGGCCCGTCACTAGAATCGCGAACGTATTGCTGCTGGTAACCTGGCTGTTGGCCGGCGCCGACGGGAAATTCAATTGTTCGAGGCCAGGCTGCAAGCGGATGACGAATGGATTTGTCGTGGCACCGCTCGCGGTCACTGAACCCAGCGCGGGTCCGGAGTTTACCAGGTCCGCGCGATACGTCAACCAAATCGAGCTCGCCGAGGCAATCTGCTGGCTCACGAGCTGGTAATTCGTGATCGACAGCTGCGCGAACGCAGCGCTTGGAACCAGGATCGAAAAGGCGATGAGCGCGGAAATTCTGTGCATGCGTGACCTCACTGAATCGAAGCCCTCCGAGCGATAGAGCCGCGCCAAGAGCGCATGACTCCTCCAGAACAGTAACATTGGCCTGTGTTTGATTCAATTCTCTGGAACGACTAGCCGCGCAGGCTAGTCCTGAGGTAAAAAATGGGGACAGACACCAATTTCGCAGTCGAAATGGTGTCTTTTTTCTCTATTGGGTGGGACCGTTATCGTCGGCTGAACCCGCAAACATTTTCCGTCCGTCAGCCAAACTGACGGATCTGGCGCTCGCTAATTTGGAACCGTCTTTCGCCTGATACCCCGTGACCGTTATCGTGTCTCCGGGCTTGACTGAGTTTCGGGTCCAACCACGGCGCATGAGCCCGTTAGGACTGCCGAGACTCAAAACTCCAGACGGTCGCCGCGAACGCATGCATTGGATTCGTACCTCGCTGTCCGGCGCGCGGAGCAATTGCAGGGTTCTAAACATGGCGTCAGAAGTATTTGCGCATCTGCTCCCTCACGGTCGCGGTTCTGTTACGGAACCGCGCGCGTCAGCAAGCGGACATTCGCAAATAGTTATGACGCTATGTTTAATAATCGTTACTATTATGCCGCACTGCTAACACAATGGCAGCTGTGTCATTGATTGTATGGAACACATCGTACTTCGAGATTTAGGTCAAAGTTTCGGAGGGGGCTTTAGGTGTGGACTTTTGTTCGCTTTCATACCTCCAGGCCTCGTCGAACGGTAGTGGACCTTTGCGTGAACTGCCCGCCACCAGTTCCATAGCGCACGCTCTTCAACGCCGTAGATCTGGGCGATGTTGGGATGATTCAGCGAGGCCAGCACTTCCGCCTCGCGCTGAAAGCGGACCATGCGCTCTGGGTCGTGAGCAAAAGCATCGGGCAAGACCTTGAGAACCGGATCGCTGTTATGCGACGCACAAACTACGTCCGACGTCGCCTGGTCGCGGTCAGCAATACAGAGATTCCCGCCGCGACTGCGATCCCACCATAGACCGCCCAGCGGATCTGCCCGGTCATGAAGCTTCCGGGCAACAAACTGATCCCTTGCAGGAACCAGATGGCTCAGAAGACCCTCAGCAGCTGTGGGTTTGATGGGGACTCCCGGGAGGATGAAGACTAGCAGCAGTCGATTGGAGTATGGCCGAAAGATCCACTCCGTAAGGCAGCGTGGTAAGAGAGCGCGCCGTTTTGTCGGACGGTTCGACGGCGTGCTACACGCTCTGTAGGTTACTAATCAGGGGTAGTTACCGGCTCTGGCTTCTTGTCGCCGCCGCAGAAAAATTCAATAATCAACTCAATCAGCCACCACATGTAACCATCTCCTTTCTTGCCGATCAGATCATCCTCCTGGGCCTAGCCTAGTAGGTGGACTGACACCAGAAAGAGCGCCCGGCAGTAGTTGCCCTTCGATGCTTAGGGTGCCCGCTAGTATATACCAGCGTTGCGCTCCGTCGTGGGCTTGGGCTTCCCGCTTTTAGAAGGTGTTCCGGTCGCCGGCCTGAAGTAGTACTGCGCGATTGCGCTGGGAGAGCAACCCAGAAGTTATCTCCGTTCTGATAACTCGCGGGAAGTCGCGAAGCGTTTACCAATCGACATTGCGGCCTTCTTATGGATTACTCCTGGATGACGGCCCAACCGGACAGTACTTTTTCAGGTTCGGGGCTCGGGGCGGAATCGGGCGATCAAAAAAAGTTGCGGAAGAGCGCCCGACCATACATGCCCCAACCCGCTAAAAGTGAGACCGTTAATGGCTTTCCCGCCCCTAACCGGCGAGTGACGCTACTTGCCAGCCGGGGCGCGGCGGCGTTTTCCACTCAAGCGAAGGTGCCGGGTTGACCGTCTGCGGCGGGACGGGCTTTAAGCCGGTATCCATGAACGACGGACGAAGAACGACCGCCAATGGGCTTTCGTCAGTCGGGTTGACGGACAAATTAGGATGACGCCATTCAAGGTAGGATGATTGACACGAGCCTCATGCTTGCAAACCTGCTCTTCGCCGCCGTTGGCTACGCTCATCCCGAACAATTAGTCGGCACCGCATGGGTCGCCAGTCACTCACGCGACGCCAACGTGCGTTTGCTCGACTTGCGGCGTTCTGGCTTTGAGGCGGGCCACGTTCCGGATGCGCTATGGCTCGATCCCGAATCGATTCGGGATCCCCAAAATGCGCCGACTTACCTGCTGTCGCCAGCCGCGTTCGAGCAGACCATGGGCCGGCTCGGCATCTCCGATCGGACGCGAATCGTTGCCTATGACGATCGCGGCGGGCTCCTCGCAGCCCGTCTGTGGTGGATGTTGAACGCGCTTGGCCACTCAAACGTCTCTTTGATGGATGGCGGATGGGTGCAGTGGACCGCTGAAAGGCGGCCCGTGACAACGGCCACGCCGGCCGTGCAACCCGCCGTTTTTCGGGTGAAACTCCAGCGGCAATGGCTCGCGTCGGCGGAGGATGTGGTTTCATCGATCGGAAAACCAGGCAAACGAATCATTGATGCCCGGACGGTTGCCGAGATGGACGGGAGTGATACGCGCCTGAGCAGCCGCGGTGGCGTCATCCCCTCCGCAGTGCCGATCTACTGGGAGGATTTGTTGGACCCGATGAAGAAGACTTTTAAACCGGCCAATGAACTGCGGGTACTCTATGAACAGCACGGCATCCGAAAGTCGGACGAGGTGATCGCCTACTGCTGGGTTGGCCATCGTTCGGCAGTGGATCTGTTCGCGCTGCACCTGATCGGCTACAGACGGCTGCGGAACTACCTGGGCTCCTGGGAAGAATGGAGCCGCCGCAAGGATCTTCCTACATCCCCCTATGCCAAGTGACAGTCGAGTTGGGACATTGCATTCCTACCTCGTGCTCGCCTACAACGACGAAGACAATGTCGCCCTGGACGTGGGCTTTTCCTATATGGCAAAGGCTGCGGGGCGTCTTCTCGGACCTTGCTCTCCGGCGTCGTTTTTCAGGTCGCCGGATTTGAAGGATGTCTATGGGGATCGGCCGCACTAGTGTGGATCGCGACCGTTTTATCGATCACACTGCCTCGCGGCCACGAAGTATCGTGGCGAAACCGATTAGCATGCCGACCGTGGAACGGGCCGGGTTTAACGTCAACAGAAAAAAGGAGACCAACTCATGTCATTTAGCTTCAGACGTGGCCGCACGCTGCAGGTCATTGTCCTAGCGATCGCGACGCTGTATCCGGGAGCTCGAACCTCCAGCGCACAAAACCAACCCGGAGCCAAACCGTACATCGAGGAATGGGTCTACAAGGTGAAGTGGGGGCATCAGGATGAATTCTGGCAGCTCTTCAAAAAATATCAGATCCCGGTCCTGAATAAGGAAAAGGAACAGGGTGGAATTCTGAGATATGAAGTGTTTCAACCCTCTCTACACGCGAGCAACGACCACCGCTGGGATTTGCGGATCATCATCTACTACAAAACGGCCACGTCTGGTGCGGTGGAGTCCACTATCTCAAGGCAACTCTTCCCTGACCGGGAAGCCTTCAAGCGTGATGACCTTCGCCGTTGGGAAATCACCGAGGATCACTGGGACTTGCCAATCAGCCAGATGGAGCCAAACGCGGACACTTACTGAGGTGGATGAAGGGTGCGAGGGGTGGGAAGCAAATCGCTTCACCATGGGCGTCGGGGGGAGGGCGAATCATGCTGCCATCCGCAGTAGTGCCCGTAGGTCCTGGATGACGGCCTAACCGTCCCCTACTATTTCAAATTCGCGTTTGGCCTAGAGTCGAGTTTCCGCAGAAAAGCAATGGATGGTTGCCCGCCCAGGGAGCTATAACCACACCCTCCGAAATTGAGACCGACTGTTGTGATGAGCAGGCACTCCGGGTCTCATCGTTGCTCACTGAAGTCCCCAGTAGCGCTCCAGAAAACGGACACACGCATTCCAACGAAGCACAGCATCGTCATTACCAGATGGCCCAATGGTGATTTCTCCGTCGTGAGCGCTAGAACGAAGAGTGATGCGATTGAACTGCTCGATGAGTGGGGAAACGCGGAGCAGGCATCGCTCATGCGAATGACTGACTGCATGTTCGATTTCCGGCTGAATGACGATGGGCAGATCGAACTTTCGGACACTGGTGAAGCCACCCATGACTGCATCATGGAAACCTGTTACCCCGAACTCGACAACGCGTTCGCGACCGCCGAATGGGATGAGATGGGCTCCGACTACTCAGCCAAAGGGCGCGAGCTTATACGGGCAGCCGTTGAGTTGGAGCGCAAGCGACTGTGGGACAGCCAGCCGGCAGCCAAAAGCGCGGAAACGGGACGAGGCCGCGAGATCCAAGAGCAAACCGGCGCTCCAAGTGTGCTCGTGAATCGGATCGTACCCAAGCTCATCCACGATCAACAGCGTGGGCTCAGTGTATGTTTTCAGCTTCCGCACCAGAGAGTGATCGACCTGCGATGCAGATGATTCAGCATGTCCATGGCGGTTGTAAACAGGACGCGCTGGTTAGCCTGGCAGGCTTTCCATCCGATGACGCGGGCGAGGAATGTTTTCCCCACGCCGGGGTTTCCGATGAGCACAAGGTTCGTGCCCTGGCGCAGGAACGCGAGATCGAGCAGACGAAGAATACGGTTCTTGGCCTGGACGCGGCTCTTGTGGTGGTGGAAGTGGAAAGCATCGATGCTGGCCTGCGACTGCAGACGCGAGGACTTGAAGCGGCGTTCTATCGCACGGCCGTTACGGGACTCCAGTTCCATATCGGCCAGCAGCTCGAGCGTGGTGAGGACGCTGAGATTGCGCGCGGCGGCATCAGCGATCGTCGCCTCGATCTGTCGGCTCATCGCTTTCAGGTTCAGTTGCTGCAGTTTCTGTTCGAGAGGGATCATCGGGTTTCTTTCCAGATTCGAGAATGAAGGCGTCGTATTCCCGCAGAGAGATCGGGTCGGTGGAGAGTTCGTTGAGCAACGGATCGCGCAGACGAAGCGGCGGTTGTGGCCGCCGTGGCGACCGCTGCTGGCGCAGGATGTTAGCGACATACTCGGCTCCGAAAGCGCGAGCCGACGCGGCTCTTTCGATTGCGCCGGCTACATCTTCCGGGCCGTACTGCCGGATCAGTTCCAGCAGTTCCTGGATCTGACGGCTCAGGGAACGATCCGTGTCGGCCATATCGCGGAGATAGGCTTCCACGGTGGCGCGTAAACACAGGCCATCAAGGGAATCGAGCAATCGCTGTTGCGCCTGGGAGCGTCGCGCCGCGGGTCGCTCCTCTGCCAGAAGTCTCTCGAAGCGTTCCGCCCCAAAGGTCTGGCCCCGACGCCACGAACGCGCATAGCTGACAACCTCTTCAACGCGATCGTAGATGGTGACCGCGCCGGAGTCGGCTTTGATGGTGAGCCTCCGGCCGACATAGCGGTGGGGAACGCAATAACGGTTGCCGTCGAAGGAGAGCCGGAGATCTTTGTGTACCAGCGCTTCCGTCGAGTCGCGGTAATCGTAAGGAATGATCGGCAGCGGACGCAGCGCTTCCGGTTTGAAACGGTCCAGCGGGCGTTCGCGGGTCTCGCTATGCAGGCGTCGATTGGCGACTTCGCTCAGCCACTGCTGCACCTGTCGATTCACATCGTGCAGATCGGTGAACTCGCGCAGAGGCCAGAAGTTCTGCCGCAGGTAGGATGGGTAAACGCCGCCGGACATCTTCCCCGGTGCGATGCCAGCGCAGCAACGTTTGGACTGCGAAACGATGACGAAAGTCGTGCAAACGCGGTCCGTGGCTGGCCAAGCACCGCGAATACCAATCTGCCGGGAAATCATGTAAAAGACCCGACGGACCTGCCCTTCATCGAGCCGTCCGTCATATCGGGAACAAAAGAAGTAAGGTGTCTTCCGCTTTGCGAACAGAAGATCCCGGCGAGCGCCGTAATCGGAGAGGATTTTGAGGCTCGACGCCTGGAGCGGGATCAGCCGGGACTTGCCGAACTTGGAGTTGCGGATGGTAAGAATCCCTTCGGACCAGTCGACATCAGTGGACCGGAGATTGAGCGCCTCGCTGATGCGTAGCCCGGTCACCGCCAAGAGTCCGAATAGGCAGTGGTACGTCCAAGGCTGCAGGCTGTGCGTGGTTGGCATGTTTTTGGC
>JBEKBK010000152.1:0-16132 GCA_050015435.1 Bryobacteraceae bacterium | reverse complement strand
AGCGGACCCGTGACGAGAATGCCAAGGTTGTCGATATCGGCGACGGCTGGAGCATGGAGTTGGGCATTATTCATCGCGCCTCCACTCGGAACCCGCCGCCCGCGCCTGCCGCCGCGAAGGGCAAGGCCAAGGCGCAAACCATCCCGTGTGGAGAACAAATGGCAAATCGGCCGGCGGATGCAATTCCGGGCGCCATTACGCATGATAATCAGACCGAAGGCTATTACATCGTCTCCGGCGGCGGCACGGCGTTCATTGATGGCCATGTCGTCAATGGCCGGCACGGCACTGCCAACCCCGACGGCGGACCGAACGGACCGGGCTGCGGCGGCTTGGCGGTTGGCGCACACAAAATCGAGTTGAAGGTCGGTGACGTGCTGATCGTTCCGCCGGGCGTAATACATGGCTGGGCCGATATTCCCGATCATGTGGACTATCTCAGCTTCCGTCCGTCGCACGGCGTGATGAAGAACGGCTGGGTGAACCCCACCATCGCCTCGAAGTAACGCTTTCAACGTTCTGTCGGAGGGGGGACCACAGTGCGCCGGCGGCCGATAAGGCCTCTTCCGTCAACCGTCCCCTCTTAATATCGGGTATCGTCCACACGGGCCCGCGGATGGCAGAGGTTTAGGGCTGAACTTTACGATTCTCAGTCAACCCCGACTCTCGGCCGCCACTACTTGCACTCGCGGATATGCTGCCGCGTAGAATCCTATAGGAAGGCCATGTTCTCGCGGGAGTCGGCGTCGGTGGCTTGGCCGTCGCACTGGCTGCCCAGAAGACCATTGAAAACCTCTTCGGTGGCGTGGCCGTCATTTGCGATCGTCCGGTCCTGGTCGGCGATACATGCCGTTTCGGAGACAGGACAGGCACCGTGGAGGAGATCGGGCTGCGCTCCACCCGTATTCGGACCCCTGATCGAACACTCGTCACGGTTCCGAATGCTCAATTCTCGTCGATGACATTCTCGTCGATGACATTGGAAAATCTATCACGGCGGGATAAGATATGGTTCCATCCCAGGCTGAGTTTGATGCGCGAGACTTCTCCGGCGCAGATCCGGCAGTTGCTCGACTCGGTTTCACGTTTGCTTGACTCGAACCCCAAGGTGGATTCGAGCAGTGACTCGGTGTGCTTCGCGGCGGTCGGCGCGTACTCGTTAGACCTTGACATCTCCGCGTATATCCTCACGTCTGATGACGACGAGTTCAGCCGCGTTCAACAAGAACTCCTCCTCCGCATTCTCGAAGCCGTTGAAGCCGTCGGGACGCGACTGGCCCTCCCAACACAAGCAAGCATCAACTACAATGCAGGCGGTGTGGGTGCCGGAACGGGGATTCTGCCGACGGACGGACGCTAAGCCTTCTCTGGGGTGTGATGCAAATGCACGCGGTCGTCAGCCCAGGAAATGGACTCTACCCAGCGAGTGGGAACCAGCACCGAGCGACTGTGAAGCCAGTCTCCGGCTTTCACATCCAAGTAACCGATATGCCAGGAGGCTTCATCCACAATGAAGTTCTCCAGACGGCCGATTTCGCGATCCTCATCCCAGACCTCGTAGCCGCTAACAGCCTCCGCGCTCCGCAGATGCGGGTCTTCCTTGGTGTGCACGGGGAATTCCCGTCCAACGGGACCGTGGATTAGAGGAAATTCCAAATTGCGGCTGTCTTCCCAGTAGCCAGGCCATCCGTAGTACTCGCTCATCGCGATTTCCTGCTGCCAGGAAACTGGCTTCTTCGAATCCACGTCCGGGCTATGCCTCACCTGGTCTCTGGTCAGGCGGGTTCGGAAGTTCTTGTTCTCCCAATCCGGCTGTTCAACCGCGCTTACCGCGATGATGGCATCGCGCCGGGAGAGCCAACTCCCCACACCGACAACCAAATATCGGATCTTCCACGACTCGTCGTCAAAAAGGAAATTACGAACCTTCCCAATCTCGCCGTCCGTCGCGTGCACGGCGACATCGATCACATCTTCCAGGCTACGAAACATGTTTCTCCTATCGAGTCAAGATCTACAATAACCGTTTGTTCCCCTGCAACGGGCGCCCACTTGTTTCGCCCAGGTCGCAAGTGAATCGGCTGTACACTAACGGAATACCTCACGCGGCTGATCTCCCAACACAAGCAAGCATCAACTACAACGCAGACCGCGCGGGTGCTGGAACGGAGATTCTGCCGACGCACAGACGCCTAAACCTTCTCTTGGGTGTGATGCAAATTCACGCGGCGATGCGCCCACGAAATGGACTCTACCCAGCGAGTAGGAACCAACACAGAGCGGCTGTGAAGCCAGTCTCCGGCTTTCAAATCCAAGTAGCCGAGATGCCAGGATGCGTCGTCCACGATGAATCCCTCCAGGTTCCCGATTTCACCGTCTGTGGCCCACACTTCGTAACCCTTCAAATCCCAGCCGCTGCGAAGATCGGTGTCCTCTTTGGTGTGCACCGGGTATTCTCTGCCTGGCGGAATTGAAGGCAAAACGTCAAACCACTCACTATCCTGCCAATCGGCCTGCCAACCAAAGTACTCCCTCATAGCGATTTCTTGCTGGCGTGAAACTGGCTTTTCTGTATCAACATCGGGACTGTTTCGCACTTGCTCCTTCGTCAATCGCACGTGAAAGGTTTTCTTGGTCCAGTCGCGCTGTTCCACCGCCGTAACCGCAACCAGCACCGGATGGTGTTTCAGCCAGTTTCCTACGTCGACTACCAAATAGCGAATCGTCCATGACCGGTCGTCGAAGAGAAAGTTGCGGACCTTTCCCATCTCGCCGTCTGTTGCAATGACACAAGATCCAATCAGGGTTTCGAGATCGTGAAACATGTTCCTCCTCAGAGGCTTAGGATAATCGAGTCTGCCAACGCTCTCTCCTGTCACCGACCTGCACCAGAAAGTCTCACGGGGCTTTTCCCGCAAAGAAGTTGTATAGCCATCCGAAGAGGAAGCCCCCGATAGCACCGTCAACAAGCCCATACCCGGTCCCAACTAGCACGTCCGCTACGGTATGAGAGACGTGAAAGCCTGGGTACACCGAACTGATCCCCTCCAGAAAGCCGGCCCCATACGGCGGCGCTACTAGTATATCGTTTCAACAAAACATAACCTGAACTATTTGTTTCCTGCTACGCTGAGTCATGGCAGGAAAGTCAGGACTTCCCGGCTGGCCTTGAGTGCCGGCCATTTGTCGGAGTTATTGCAGTTGAGCCAATCGCGAACCGCACCGCTGCGGGAAGTGCAGCGAGCGCGGATTCTGTGTCGCTATCATGCCGGCGAAACGATTACAGCGGTCGCACGGGCGCTGAAGATGACGCGCAAGAGCGTCCGGAGCTTCGTCGAAGCTCACGGACGGTGAGATCGTTGAATACCTCAGCTATCTTCGAGCAAAGGACGAATTCAGCCCCCTCCAGACAGCGTGTTTTTATTCTCTATGCGATCTGGAGGCGATGGAACACGGGGACTTTCGCAAAATCCAAGATGAATGTAAACGCTGCAGCTGCCATGAGTGTTCCTCCCACTATGGATATCGGCAGAGGACTCATGGCTATTCCGCGCGTGACCAACGTCGAAACGATCAAGGTATCGCAGACCGTCGACACAACAACCAAGAGACTTGGGCGAGAACTCCACAGCCGCCGGCGTTCGCGAATGGAGTAGAGCATCGCCTCACTGCCGAACACAAGCGCGACCAGGGCCAGTGTTCTCAGCGCCTCGATTCCGAATCCCATCCGAAATTTGCCGACCGCCAGCACGGCCGTGCAGAAGAGCAGAAGACAGCCTCCCATAACACCGCCTGCGATCGTCAGTTTGCCGATTCGCCAGGCGTTGGGCATCGGGGACGGCCTCACATTGTCGGTCGTCAAGGACATGGACAGAAAATCGCCTGTGATCATCAGAATGACCATCAGCATGGGGGTCATGATTGCGTGCCCGGTCATAACCAGACCCACAACCAGGAACAGCACCTGCACAATCTTCTTGATCACCGAGTTCAGCGTATAAGTCAGGATGCGCTGGAACGTCACACGGCCTTCTTTAACCGCAGCGACAATACCGACGAGCCCGGGCTTTGTCAGCACGATGCCAGCCGCCGACTTGGCAACATCCGTCGCGGTTGACACCGCAATTCCCATCTGCGCCTGGCGCAGCGCTGGCGCGTCATTGGCACCGTCGCCACACATGCCAACAGTGTGGCCACTCTTCTGGAACGCTTTAACAAGGTTATACTTTCCCTCCGGAAGAATGCCGGCGAAAACCGCAAACTCTTCGGGGCGAACCTCGGCGGGGATGGGCCCCGGCGGACATATCTTTCCGTCCATGCCAACATCGTGAGCGACGATGGCTGCCGTCGCGGGGGCATCGCCGGTCACCATAACCGCGCGCACGCCCAGCGTGTGCAGTTCCGTAATTAACGCCGCGGAATCCGGCCGGGGCGGATCGCTGAGAGCAATGATCCCGGCAAGTTTCAGCGCCGTAGGTGGACCGATCGCGACGGCTAAAACACGGAAACCCTTCGCCTCAAGTTCGTGCGCCGTCTTGGATGCATCAGGATCTGATTGCGTCAGACGAGCAACCGCGGCAAAGGCGCCTTTGACCGTGCGAACCGAGGAGCCGTCCGGATAGGTGGCAGTCGCCTCCGACATTTTTGTGGCAGGATCGAACGGAACGAACTTGATCAGTTTCGGCAGATCCGAGGCCGCTTTCTTTGCGGCGGCCCGGATGGCGCCATCCACCGGATCTTGCCCACCATCCGAACTCGCGAGAGCAGCCACTCCCAAAACGTGCGATTCATCGAAGCCGGACATGGCATGACCTGGAAGAACCCGAGCGCCGCATTGAAGGCCAGGAGAACGGCGATGATCGCAGCCTCGATGTATTTGCCGAGCACAACCTCGAGCACAATCGCGGCCTCCAGCATCCATGGAACTGGCGCCCAGAACTTCGTCAACGCCCTGCGTAATGGATGCACAGCAGTATCGGGTACCGCGTTTGGACCGAACTTTTCCAGCTGGCTTCGGGCTTCATCGCTGGTTAGGCCCGTGGGAGGAGGGACATCCTTGGGGGAAGAAGATGCCACGCTCTACCTCGTGAGCAGCTTGCCGATAGATTCCAATTCCCTCTGACGTTTCGGGGTGGTCTTGGGATATGCCATCTTAAGGTCCTTGAACGTATCCAGGACAATTTGGGAAACGATCAACCGGGCGTTCTCCTTATCGTCGGCCGGAACGATGTACCAAGGCGAGTGATGAACGCTGGTGGCGTTCAGGCACTCCTCATAAGCGTGCATGTAATCCTTCCAGTATTTGCGCTCATGAATGTCCGCCGTGCTGAATTTCCAGTTGTGATCAGGTTCATCAATGCGCTCAAGGAAGCGCTTTCGTTGTTCGTCCTTCGAAAGGTGGAGAAAGAATTTAATGATCCGCGTTCCGTTGCGATAGAGGTGGCTTTCCAGATCCACAATGGAACGATACCGCTCCTCCCAGATGGTTTTCTCGTCGCGCAGCTCTTCGGAAAGGCCCTGGCTGCGGAGAATCTCCGGATGCACGCGAACCACCAGCACTTCCTCGTAATAGGAACGATTAAATATACCGATCCGCCCGCGTTCCGGAAGCACGCATGTGGTGCGCCACAGGAAATCGTGTTCCAGTTCGTTGGCGCTCGGCTGTTTGAAACTGAAGACCTGGCAGCCTTGCGGATTAACACCGGACATGACGTGCCGGATGGCGCCGTCTTTGCCGCCAGCGTCCATCCCTTGAAAAATCAGCAACAACGCGTAGCGGTTGGACGCGTAGTGAAGTTGTTGCAGCGCGCTTAGTTTCTCAACATGCTCTCCCAGGAGTTCTTGATATTGCTCCTTCGACTTGCAAAAGGGTTTCACTGTCGACGGCCAGTCGCTTAGTTTGACCTTCTTTCCGGGCCGCACCTGGAAATCCTTCGAATTGATGTTCATCTCGCGTCAGCTTTCGCATGTGATGCCTGGCTTTTCCGAATCTCGGTCTCCGCCTCAAGCCAGTCTTGATCCGCCTGGCCATCGTGGTGGCCTCGGTCTTCGTAGATTTCGTAGGCTCGAGTGGCGATCTGCGGGGTAAGATCACGCGTTGTCTTGGTCAACAAAGGCGGTTTCGTAGGATCAAAAATCCGATAGGCGAGCAGTTTCACGCGATCGTTCACCAGGAACCAAGCCAGGGCATACCCCCAAACGAATGCTGCCCAGCCCCAGCCGAGAGGCGTCATAAACAGTCCATAGACGGCGATCAAAGTTGCTACCGTTTGCGTGCCGAGCACCGCCACCCATAGAATTTTCGCGGGGCGTATGGACCAGAACGGGCCGCGCGTGCGCGTCAAGAAAATCGTCAGATGTCCGGCCACGGAAAGCTTCAGGTACATCAGCGTCTGGATGTGATCGCGATCGAGATGAAATACGCGCTCGCCGAGATAAAACAGGCCAAAAGCGGCCACCACGCCGATGACGCCCAGCACCGTGGAAACCCCGAGTACCAAGCGCATGTTCCAGGCCTCGGGCTTATCTTTATAATGAACGTTGTCGTAGGCAATGGACAGGATAGCTCCGTCGTTCAGCAATGCCAGCATCACGATCATCACCGCTGTCAGCGGATAGAAGTTAAATACCAGAATCGCCAGGGTCATGAAGAACAGAACGCGCAACGTTTCGGCAATGCGGTAGATCGCATAGCTGTTCATGCGCTGGAAGATTCGCCGGCTCTCCTTGATGGCGTCGATAATCACCGACAGGCCGGACGCCAGCAGGACGATAGAAGCGGCCGCGCGGGCCGTGTCTGTCGCACCCGAAACAGCGATGCCGCAATCGGCTTTCTTCAGCGCGGGAGCATCGTTTACTCCATCGCCAGTCATGCCAACGATGTGACCGCGCTGCTGCAGGACATCCACAATGTGGAATTTATGTTCCGGGAATACCTGAGCGAATCCGTCGGCCTTTTCGATGGCCTCGGCCGCTTGTGCCGTCTCGTGATGCTTGATATCGGCCAATCCGCTGGCATCCAGGATGTTCGTGCCCATCCCCAGTTGCTTGGCAGTTTCCTGAGCGATTGCCATCTGGTCGCCGGTAACCATCTTCACGCTTACACCCATCTGACGGGCACTTGCTATCGTGGCTTTGGCCTGGGGGCGAGGCGGATCAAACATGGGCAACACTCCCACGATCTGCCACTTGCCTTCTTCCTCTGCCCGCGCCACGCCAAGAGAACGGAAACCGCGTCCAGCAAATTCGTTGACCGCCTTCTCGACAGCGGGCTTTACCTCACCGGCATTGGTGGACATCTGTAGAATTACCTGTGGGGCGCCTTTGGCCACATAGAACTGCTTTCCGTCCGCGCCTTTCACCGTGGCTTCGGTGCGCTTGTGGACCGGATCGAAGGGCTGAAAATGGAGCACCTGACCGGCCTGCAGTGTCTTCGGATCCTTGACTCCATCGATCACCGCAAGGTCGATCGTGTCCTTGTCTTCGGCGCGCGAAGCGAGTGCGGCCCACAGAATGACTTGATCGGCGGGAATACCATGCAGAGTGAATGGATCGCCCAATGTCAGCTTGTTTTGGGTAAGTGTGCCGGTCTTATCCGAGCACAGGATGTCCACGCCGGCCAGTTCTTCGATAGCCGAGAGCCTAGTGATAATGGCTTGTTTTTTCGCTAGAAGGCGTGCGCCCACTGCCATGGTGACCGACAAGACGGTGGGCATCGCCACTGGAATGGCGGCCACCAGAAGGACCAGAGCAAACTCCAGCGTGCTCATCACCGGGTCGTGACGAAAAAGCCCGACCGTGACGATCAACGCCACCAGGACTACTGCGAGGATGATCAGGTAATCGCCGATCTTCAGCACCGCTTTCTGGAAATGGCTGATGGATTCGGGCCCCTGCACCATTTGCGCGGTCTTGCCGAAGTAGGTGTCCGTACCGGTTGCGTAGACCATTCCTTCGCTTTCCCCTTGGCGAATGATGGATCCGGAAAATACCGCATCGCCCGGTTTTTTCTCGGCGGGTAAAGATTCGCCGGTCAGCGCGGACTGGTCCACTTCCACCGGGTCGCCTGGCAGCAAACGCGCGTCGGCTGGAACAATGTCGCCCAGCTTCAGGCAGATTACGTCGCCAGGCACCAGTTCCTTCGCCGAAGGATCAGTCCATTTCCCGTCGCGTTTGACTTTGGCTTTGATTGCCAGCTGCTTCCTGAGCGCGGCGATCGCATTGCCCGCCTGGTGTTCTTCCCAAAATCCAACTACTGCGTTCGACAACAGCAGGAGCAGGATGATGAAGAAATCGGGCCAGTGCCGGACTGCGGCGGACAAGATGACTGCGCCTTCGATCATCCACGGGATCGGGCCCCAGAAATAGGTCAGGAATTTCAGGTACGGATTTTCTTTCTTTTCCGCGATCTCGTTGGGCCCATACTGAGCCAGCCGTTTTTTCGCCTCGTCTTGGCTCAGGCCGTCCGGCGAGGAGCCCAGCTTTTTCTGGAGCTCCTCCATGGGAATCGATTTCAGGTTTTTCTGCGCGTCGGACTTCGCTCCCGGCGCCGCCGCCGGCTTCGTTTCCGGTTTTGTTTCGGGCTTTGTTTCGGGTTTCGATTCGGACTTCGCCTCGGGCTTGGGCTTATCTACAGTTGGCGTCATGATGATTTCTCCTGTTTCTGTATTCCTGGAGCCGTTACACCTTTGCTTCCGGCGGGTCCGCAACTCCTCCAAGGGGCAATAATTCCGGCACGTCGAGCCGTGCCACACCAATCCGGTTGTCGGCCATCCCGTAGTAGATGTCGAACCGATCCGGTGAGCCAATATCGTCGCGCCGGTCGATGCCGGTGGGAAACACCACGTTCGCTACGGTCCCATCGCGTTCCTGAGGCATCGAAGGCGTCAGCACCGGATCCGTCGAACGATAGCGGATCAACTGCGGATGGTGCTTCGAAAGCACCATGATTCCGGCGGAATAACGCAGCGGATGGGCACCTTTGCTCGCCTGCCCCATTTCGCACACACCGTGGTAGACGATCAGCCAGCCGTGCCGGGTCAGGACGGGCGGAGTGCCCGCGCCGATTTTAAGCCGCTCCCAGGGCGACACCGGAGTCGCCAGCCGGTGATGCGAGGTGAACTTGCCGAAACAATCGGGCTTACAGCCAGGGAGCGCCATCGGACAATAGGAAATCCAGATGCTTTCCCGTTCGAGGTCCACGTCGCGGGTCGCTGGGTTGCAGGCGGTTTCCTCGGGACGCGTGCCAGGGAAAAGTGGCCGGTGGAGGAGGCCGATTTCCGGATTCCCGGATGGATTAGGAATGGCGACCGGAAACAGGCTTGCGTCCTTGTCGTCCACGTCGTCGAATTCAATCCCCTGATACGGGCCGAACTTCGCGAGCCCCAGACGCTGCCAGTGCAAGAGGTCCTCCGATATTGCGAGGGCGATGCGCGGGCCTCGGGCTGAGTATGCCGCGTAAGTCATCAGGTAGCGCCGGAGCGGCTCTACAAACGTGACCCGAGGATCCTCGCAGCCACCACCGCCGTTCGGCCGCAACTCATAGTCAGCTTCCGGCTCCAGTGCGATGCCGAGGCGCTCGACTCCTGTCGGATCGCCGGATGCATTGAACCGCACTCGAGCAATCCCGATGCGCGAGTAGTTCCCCTTGGCAACCAGCCGCGGGAACAGGTAGAGTTCGCCATCAGGCCCGCGAACGGCAGCCGGATTCAGGACGCCTTCGACCTCCTGGGCATTACCCGGCTCGGGTTCCATGATCATTCCCAAGCGACGCAGTTTTAATCCGCTCATAGCTTCAGCGCTTCCTGGCCGTGATCCGACAAACAAGCGATAATCGCTTCGATGACCCGCTTCGTCTCGTGAGGTCCACGAACGGGGATAGAAACGACACCCGCTTGTTCCGCTGGATAGTCGTTGCCTCCCGGAAATAGGGCATCGCCGACGAAAATCATCTCCTTCAACGAAATGCCGAGAACGTCTCTGAGTTTTCCGATGCCGTAGGCTTTGTCTATGCCCGGCTTGGTGACGTCAACGGAGGTCGCGCCTCCTAGACGGACTGAGAACCCTGGGATCAAGGGATCGAGAATCGCTTTGATCTTCTTCCGCTTGCTGAAATCGGGGTCCCATTTCTTCTTTTCATCCAAGGGAGCCTGTTGGCCCAGCGCCGAAAAGGTGATCTGGCTGCCCCGGTCTTCAATTACCTCTCCCCAGACTTTTTCGACTTTGAAGCCCGCTTCTGCAACCGACTTCTTTAGCGAGGCAATAATCTTAGCCTTCTCGTCCGGAGTGAACTCTTCTGAATAGAGCTTCTTCCAATCCACTTTGTATTGGAAGAATTTTGTTCCGCAGGTGGGAAGAATGGACAGGTTAACCAAGCTCTTGTCATGGGGAAGATGGGAGAGCACCTGTTTTTCAAACTGCGGCCAGTCTCCTCCGGAGATCACCGCCACTTTGAGGATTCCGAGGAGATCATCGAGCAGCCGGGACATTTCCGTGTCCAGAGACGACTTACTTTCGGCCAGCGTGCCGTCCAGATCGAACACAATCAGTTTTTTCATTCCGGTATCTCGATTTCCAGCACGTTCACGGCGCCTCGCGGCTGAAACGTACATACTCCGAGAAACGCAGGCAACAGCAGCACGTCACCTTTTCCGGCGGGATGAATAGCTCCGCCGTGCTCAACCTGCCCCTGACCCTCGATGCACACCAGCACACGCGGCACATGCGCGGCCCCTACGGTGAACGGCGATTCTCCGCGTATGCGCCACAGCCGGAACGGTTCACACTGAAAGAGCTTCTCTCGCCGCACCGGTGATGTCTGCTCCACCACCGGCTTCACCAGACCGCCCGCGCACGTCCCGAAATCAATGCAGGCCAGCGCTTGATCCATTTGGAGCGGTCGCGGCTGGCCCGTCTTCGGGTCCACATGGTTCCAGTCGAACAAGCGAAACGTCACGTCGCTGTTCTGCTGAACCTCGAACACCACGACACCGCCTCCCAGCGAGTGAACCATCCCAGCCGGGTTGAAGACAGCGTCGCCAGGATTCGGATGGAAGCAGGCAAGACGGTCCGCCACCGTCCCCTCCTTGAGCGCGTGCCGCAGAACTTCCGCGGTGGTGCCCGGCTTCAGGCCAGCATAGATACGGCTTTTTATCCCAGCTTCCAACACAACCCACGCTTCAGTCTTTGCCGTCTCGGGATCAGTAGGATGCACCTGCACCGACAGCATTTCACGTACGTCTAGGAACTTCAGGAGCAGCGGGAATCGACGGAAACGTCCCACCAGCTTTCCCATCAACTGCTCGGGAAACTTCTCCAGAAGCTGAGCGATGGTCTGCCCTTTAAGAGGTCCATCGGCAACACGGCTGGGATGGTCGTCACGATCGCTCAGTATCCACGCTTCACCGATCGGGCCGTCGCCCGGCAGCGGCGTGCTCAACAGATCGGCCAAACGCCTCCCGCCCCAGAGCCTGTACTGATAGATCGGATCGAATCGTAATGGATATAGAAGTTGATCCACGTAAGAGTCCATGAGCTCCGCTATTTCGCGACGGCGCTCGGCATCGGCGGGGACGGCGGCCTCCAAGGCAAGAACGCCATGTTATCGCTTAGGACATAGATGGCCATTGCCGTAAGCATTAAAACGAGTCCGACCCAGAACCGCCAATCATGATGCGCGCGTTTCCAGTAAGGACGTGGGTCCCGCTGAACGTCGTGAGCTATGCTGGCGGGTTCCGGCCCTTCGTTCCCGTGATGATGGTAATTAACCTCATTCATGTACGTTCAATCCTTCTGTCGCTGCTATGCCGCAGGTTTCGCGAGTTGCGGAATACTTGTCGACGTCGTTTCCATCGCGGAATTGTATTCTCCGCGGCGCGCTGCCCGGTCGCACCTGGCTCGATGATTCAGCGTTTGCTGCGCCGCTACCACTTGAGTTTCCTCGCCTTGCCAAATTTCCAAAGCCGGCTGCTCAATGGCGCGCGCAAAGGAAAACGCCAGCGCCCACGGCAGTCGCGATTTGAATCTAATGTTCATGGCATTTAAACGAGCTGAGGCCAGTTCAGCGGGTTGGCCGCCCGACAAGAACGCAATCCCCGGAACGGCAGCGGGCACGGATCGCAAGAGACACCTCACCGTGGCGTCAGCCACCACGTCTACCGCTTCCTGCTTCGGGCAGTTCAATCCCGGAAGCACCATGTTGGGCTTCAGGATCATACCCTCCAGCATCACGTGTTGAATGTAAAGCTGGTTGAAAACCGTTCGCAGGACTTTCTCAGTTACCTCGCTGCACCGGTCGAGCGTATGCCTTCCGTCCATGAGCACTTCCAGCTCGACAACGGGAACCAGTCCGGTTTCCTGGCACAGCGCAGCGTAACGGGCCAACGCATGCGCATTGGCCTCGATGCAGCCCCAACTTGGAATGTCATCGCCCACGGCGATCACCGCGCGCCACTTGGCAAAGCGCGCACCCATTCGAAAGTATTCCTTTAGGCGGTCGCGCAATCCGTCCAGACCCTCGGTTACTTTCTCTCGAGGATGACCGGCCAGGTCCTTCGCGCCGGTATCAACTTTAATGCCGGGGATGATTCCTGCATCGGTAAGAACTTTAACGAAGGGAGTGCCATCTTTCTTGTGTTGGCGGATGGTCTCGTCGTAGAGAATCGCGCCGCTAATGGACTCACCGAGACAGGGCGTGGTCACAATCAACTCCCGCCAGACGCGCCGGGTCTCCTCGGTCTGGGGTATGCCCAACTTGGCAAATCGTTGGTCGCAGGTTGGATTACTTTCATCCATCGCCAGCAGGCCCTTGTCGTTAGCGACCATTTTCCTGGCGGTTTCTATAAGCTCTTGCGCATTCATTGTGATTCACCCAACCACTTCCGTGCCCCAGCAAGGTCCGCGCGATCGAAGTATCGGATCGTCGCCGCCGTGAACGGTTTGCAGAACGTCGCCATGCCCTGCTGCCACTTCTTTTCCCCGACCATCGCGAGCCGTTCGATGTCGGCGAAATGCTTAACATCGAATTTGATGTCCTCCCACAGCGCGCCGGCGTCCCAGCCGTGAAACCCGGTCATATCGAACAGCACTCGCAATTTTCCGTGCTGCCGGACGTGCCGCTCGAACTCGGGCACAAAATGCCCATAATCTGTTTTCGCCAGCTTGCCGGTGACGTGAACGACGACAATCTTTCCGCCGTCTTCTTCACTGAGTTGAATTGCCATCTCAAGCTCCTTTGTTGGTTGCGCCGTGACTCCATTTCCAGTTACGAATCTCCGGCAAATCCTGGCCGTGCTTGTCGATGTAGTGTTTGTGCTCGATGAGCTTGTCCTGCATCATCTGCTTCAGATAGGCGCCCTTGGAACCTAAGTGCGGAACGCGATCGACTACATCTTGCACCAGGTGGAACCGGTCCAGGTCATTCTGCACTCGCATATCGAAAGCCGTCGTGATGGTGCCCTCTTCTTTGTAGCCGCGGACGTGAAGATTTTGGTTGGTCCGGCGGTAAGTCAGGCGGTGCACCAGCCATGGGTATCCGTGGAAGCCAAAGATGATGTGTTTGTCTTTGGTGAACAGTGAGTCGTAATCCGTGTCGCTTAGTCCGTGCGGATGCTCGCTCGCAGACTGCAGCTTCATCAGATCGACCACATTGATCACCCGGATTTTCAAATCGGGCAAGTGCTGCCGAAGAATGGAAACGGCGGCCAGGATCTCCAGCGTAGGCGTGTCCCCGCAGCACGCCATCACGACATCCGGTTCGGCCGCGTCCTGATCGTTGCTGGCCCATTGCCAGATGCCAATGCCTTCCGTGCAATGCACCACCGCGGCGTCCATGGTCAGCCATTGCGGGAGGGCATGCTTACCTGCAACCACCACGTTGACGTAATGCCGGCTGCGCAGGCAGTGATCAAAAACCGATAGGAGACAATTGGCATCGGGCGGAAGATAAATCCGCACAATATCGGCCTTCTTATTGATCACATGGTCGAGGAAACCGGGATCCTGGTGCGTGAAGCCGTTGTGATCCTGCTGCCAGACGTGGGAGGCGAGCAGATAGTTCAGCGAGGCAATCTTGCGACGCCACGGCAACTCCAACGTTACCTTCAGCCACTTGGCATGCTGGCTGAACATGGAGTCCACGATGCGAATAAAGGCCTCATAGCTATTGAACAGGCCGTGCCGCCCGGTCAGCAGATATCCTTCCAACCAACCCTCGCACTGGTGCTCGCTGAGCATCGAGTCCAGCACGCGTCCGGCGGGCGCGAGGAATTCATCATTCTTTACTTCCCGTGCGTCCCATTGACGGTTGGTGACTTCAAAAACCGCACCTAATAGATTGGAGAGTGTCTCGTCGGGACCGAAGATACGGAAATTCCGCTGATCCTGATTCAGCTTGGCGACATCGCGCAGAAAATTACCCAGCACGAGCGTATCTTGGCCGTTCACGGCGCCGGGGGAAGGCACATTCACCGCGTGGTCGCAGAAGTCGGGCATTCTCAGATCGCGCAGCAGAATGCCGCCGTTGGCGTGCGGATTGGCGCCCATCCGCCGGTTGCCTTTCGGCGCCAGCTCAGCCAATTCCGGCATGAGCCGGCCGTTTTGATCGAACAGCTCCTCGGCCTTGTAGCTCTTCATCCAGCTTTCCAGTTGCTGGACATGATCGGGATGCTCGGAGTCCACCAGCAGCGGCACCTGGTGCGCCCGGAACGTACCCTCGATCTGTAGGCCGTCGACTACTTTCGGTCCCGTCCAGCCTTTGGGCGATCTGAGGACGATCATGGGCCAGCGCGCTCGCGTCGTGTCATTCTTGTCACGCGCATTCTTTTGGATTTGCCGGATGTCCTCAATGGCCGTTTCCAGGGTGGCGGACATGAGTTGATGCATCGTTTCCGGCTCGTCGCCTTCCACGAAGTAGGGCGTCCAACCGCAGCCTCGCAAGAATTGCTCCAGTTCCTCATGCTCGATCCGCGCCAGCACGGTCGGGTTGCTGATCTTGTAGCCATTCAGGTGCAGGATCGGCAGCACCGCTCCGTCGCTAATCGGATTGAGAAGCTTGTTGGACTGCCATGCCGTCGCTAACGGGCCAGTTTCCGCTTCACCATCTCCAACCACGCACGCAACAATGAGCCCGGGATTATCGAACGCCGCACCGAAGGCATGGCTGAGCGAGTATCCCAGTTCGCCGCCTTCGTGAATCGATCCCGGCGTGGTCGGCGCAACGTGGCTCGAAATTCCGCCGGGAAACGAGAACTGCTTGAACAGCTTCTTCAGGCCGGCCTCGTCCTGGGTGACGTTCGGATAGATCTCACTCCAGGTGCCCTCCAGGTACACGTTGCCCACGATCGCGGGGCCGCCGTGACCGGGACCTGCGATGTAGAACATATCCAGGTCATACTTTTTGATGACCCGGTTCAGATGAACGTAGATGAAATTCTGTCCCGGCGTCGTACCCCAATGCCCGACCACCAGCGGCTTCACATGCGACAACTTTAGAGGCTCCTTCAGCAGGGGATTGTCGTAGAGATAAATCTGGCCCACCGAAAGATAGTTGGCGGCGCGCCAGTAGGCGTTGATCTTGTGAAGCAGTTCTGGAGTGAGTGTGTTGGTTATTGTGGCCGGCTCCTGATGGAGCATTTCAGGCGTGAGTGTGCTGGTTTTCATGGTTTAATCCCTTCTCCGCGTCGGTTTTGAGAATACGGCTCACCGAGCGCGCAATCATCAGATCTTCGTCCGTTCGAATGACGCGAACCGTCACTCGGCTGGCGTTCGCGGAAATGACTGCCGCCGTCTCCGCATTGTGCGATTCACTTATTTCGATGCCGAGGAAGCCCAGTCCCTCGCAGATGCGCGCGCGGACCCGCGGCGCATTCTCGCCGATGCCTCCTGCGAACACGAGCGTATCCAAGCCGCCGAGCGCGGCAGCGAAGGCGCCGATCCACTTTTTCGCCTGATAACAGAACAGCGCCACAGCCTCCACCGCTCGGATGTCATGAGCTTCCTGCGCGAGCAGGTCTCGCATGTCGGAACTGATCTCGGAAACTCCGAGCAGTCCGGACTTGTGGTTGACCATTTGGTAAAACTGTTCCGTGGTCATCTGTTCGGTTCGCGCCAGATACGGCGCCAGGCTGGGATCCAA
>JBEKBK010000151.1:0-16134 GCA_050015435.1 Bryobacteraceae bacterium | reverse complement strand
CTCCAGCCGGCGCGCGATTTCGACGTTCAGCATAGATGCTTCTGAAACCAGTCCCGCGCCAAGACGGCCACTTGATCCAGCGCGCCTGGCTCATCGAATAGATGACCAGCGCCGGCGACAACCTCCAGCTTGTGTTCCGTCTGCCGCGGAAGCTGAGCCATGGCCTTGAGGTTGAGGTCCAAGACGTCGGTGTCATCCCCTCCGACGATAAAGAGGGCAGGCGCCTCTACACGCTTGAGGGCGGAATCGGCAAGATCTGGCCGTCCTCCACGGGAAACCACCGCTCCGACGATATACGGGCGTTCCGCCGCTGCAAGGAAGGCGGCAGCCGCGCCTGTGCTGGCTCCGAAGAGGCCTAAACCCATGGTTTTGAGGATCGGCTGGCGGCCGATCCAATCCGTAATTGCAGTTAAACGGCCGCCGAGGAGGGGAATATCAAAGCGCAATTCAGCCGTTCGGGCATCGATCGCCTCTTCCTCCTCCGTGAGCAGGTCGATCAAGAGGGTCCCCAGCGACCCGCGATTCAGCACCGCTGCCACACTACGATTACGGGGACTGTGGCGGCCGCTCCCGCTCCCATGGGCGAACAACACAAGACCCTCGGCGCGCTCGGGGATCGAAACATCAGCGGCGAGTTGGATTCGGCCGAGGGGTACAAATGTGGCGACCTGTTCCATGTTCAACTCCGGATCTGAGTCTTGCTTGTGCAGGTGAGCTGCCATTATTGGCTCCAGAGTTGCTCTCGACATAACGAAGACTGGAGACCTTGCGATGACCAACGCCACTATTCCCATCGTTACGGACCTGGTTCGAGACGCTGCTCAGCCTCTCACCGGATCCACCGCGGATTACGACCCATTGCTCAAACTCATCGGGGATGCGCACTTCGTTCTGCTAGGCGAGGCATCTCATGGAACGCACGAGTTTTATCGGCAGCGGGCCCAGATCACGAAGCGCTTGATTCAAGAGAAGGGGTTCATGGCAGTTGCCGTCGAAGCCGACTGGCCGGACGCTTATCGCGTCAACCGGTACGTGCAGGGAGCGAGCGAAGATGCCGACGCCATCGACGCACTCGCAGGATTCAAGCGTTTCCCCGCCTGGATGTGGCGCAACGCCGACGTGCTGGACTTCATCGGCTGGCTCCGCTCCCACAATGACTCACTTGCAGCCGGCGCCATGAAGACCGGCTTCTATGGACTCGATCTCTACAGCCTGCACGCCTCCATTGAGGCCGTCTTGAACTATCTGGATAAAGTCGATCCGGAAGGGGCCCAGCGTGCGCGGCACCGGTATGCGTGTTTCGAACATTTCGGGCAAGACCCTCAGGAGTACGGCTATGCTGCCGGACTCGGATTGAGCCACACCTGCGAATCCGAAGTGGTTTCTCAGTTGGTCGACTTGCAGCGTCGAGCCTCAGAGTACGCGCGCCGGGACGGACGCGTTGCCGCGGACGAATTCTTTCACGCCGAACAGAACGCGCGGCTGGTCAAGAACGCGGAACACTATTACAGAACGATGTTCCGTGGCCGGATATCGTCCTGGAATCTTCGCGACACGCACATGGCAGAGAGCCTGAACTCGCTCGTCGAGCACTTGGCGCTTCAGAAGCACAGACCAAAGATAGTTGTATGGGCGCACAACTCCCATTTAGGCGATGCACGCGCCACCCAGATGGGGCGGGCGGGCGAGTGGAACGTGGGCCAATTGGTCCGCCAACAACACGGACGGGATTCCGTGGCGATTGGGTTCACCACCTATACCGGCACTGTCACGGCAGCCTCGGACTGGGGCGGGCCCGCGGAGCGGAAGCGAGTTCGTCCCGCCATGCCGGGAAGCTACGAGTCGCTCTTCCATGACGCTGGCATATCAGCGTTCCTGCTCACTCTGCGCTATGGGTCCCACGTGGCCAGCGGACTTCGCGAGGCCATGTTGGAGCGAGCGATCGGCGTCATCTACCTACCCGAATCCGAACTCGCCAGCCACTATTTCCATGCCCGACTCGCGGACCAGTTCGATGCGGTCATTCACTTCGACCGGACACGGGCTGTCGAGCCGTTGGAGCGGACCGGGGAATGGGACGTGGGAGAGCCAGCCGAGACATTTCCCTCAGGAGTGTAGGCCTATGTACCAGAGAGTATCAGGCGGCCAGGGAAGTGAATCGGCTAAGGGCCAGCCGGGTGGCGTCTTCTCCCGCCGAAATCATTCGCTCGATCGCCAGAGGACCGGGCACATAACCCGCAAGAGGCACCCTGGGATAGACGAGGAGATCGGTGCTACGGACCGCGGAGTTGTAATGCGCGGGGTAAGTACGACTTGCCCGCGGATGGTGAGGATCAATGCCGAACCCGCGCAGTAACGAGCTGATTTCCCATACATCGGAGCCTATGATGAAATCCGCGCCCATGGTCCGGCACGCTTCCGACGGCAGAACGCATGCGATGCCGCCGTCCTTGAGCCGCTTCCCTTCTCGTCTGACCGGGCGGCGAATGCCTCGCAAGGCGCAACTGGCGCTGATCGCGGACGCGAGTTCGCCCTTGGCAATGATTACCGATCGCTTCTCCGGCAGTTCGGTCGTGGTGACAGCGAACGGAAGCTTTAGATCAGCGAAGGTCCCCGGGAGGTGCTCCGCACAAAAGCGCTCCAGGGTCTCGCCGTGCAGGAGCTTGGGCCAGAATGTCTTGCGCGCCAGCGATGCGGTTTCGCTCCACTCCATGCCAGCCGCGAGCATCGCGCCGATCAGACTTCCGGCGCTGGTCCCCGTTATGACAGCCGGCCTGATGGCAGCCTCGGATAGAAGCTTGACGACGCCTATATGGGCCAGGCCTCGCACGGATCCGCCGCTGAGAGCCAATCCAACCCGGCGGGAGCGCAACTGATGCAGCCCACTCATCAAATTTCATTATACGGACCTACCCGGAAAGACCCGTTCGACTTTGGGCCGGAGATCGCGCGGCTGACCGCGCTGCATCGGCACTCCAAAACGATTTCCTCTGCGGTGTTTCACAGAGTTGGGCGAAATCGCCTCACCCGGGCGATCGATGCCGCGCTCGATTTCATCCGGCGGTTCCTGCCTCCGGTTCACTGGATCGCAGTCAGATTCCTGGCTCTTTTGCTATACGGATATGCCCGCGCCGTCAGGGCGACAGCGGAGATCGTTACGGTCGGGAAATACCGATGGCCCGAGGTTCCCAAGGGGTCCGTGCTCGCCATCTGGCACGGAAGCGCACCCGCGTTGCTCGTGGCCTTCACCGCGCGGAGGCCGCGCATGCCCGTAAAGCTCATGGTCTCCCGCGATCCGAGAGGCGATTGCGTCGCGCTGTTCTGCCGCTGGCTGGGCTTCGAGATTGTCCGGGGGGATTCGGGGTACGGCGGTTGGAACGCACTGATTGAGATCGCGAATGAAGTGCATGAAGGCAAGGGGGCGCTGATCTCTCCCGATGGCAGTGGCCCGCCGTTTGTGGCCAGGGTTGGGGCGGTGGTGCTGGCATCGGCGGCCCATGCGACTCTAATCCCGGTAGGTGCGGATTGCAGTCCCGCTCTCTTCGAACACCACAAATGGGACCAGCCGCGAAATCCTCTGCCGTATGGGCGAATTGCAATCGCTTGCGGCGAATCTATGTCGCTCCCGCCGTTTGAAGACGCGGCTTCGCTCGAAAACGCCCGTCAACAACTCCAAAGCGCTCTCGACCACGCCGCCGGCCAGGCTCGAGCCGCCCTCGGCACCCGGCCCAAGGACTAACTCATGCTCAACGAAGAGGTCGCACGCATCTTCGAGCGTATGGCCCGTGTTTTGGCGTTCAAAGGTGCGGACCGGTTCAGAATCATGGCTTACGAACGCGCAGCCGTGTCGATTCGAGACTTGGAGGAGGACTTGGCCTTGGTCGCCAAGCAAGAGAAGCTCGAAGAAATCCCGGGTATCGGAAAAGATCTGTCCGAGATGATCCAGGAGTACGTTTCGACAAGTAAGATTAACCGCTACGAACAGGAATGCAAGGGAATCCCTCCGGGTCTAATCGACCTCATGAGCATTCCGGGACTGGGCCCGAAGACCCTGGCCTTGCTGCATAAGAAATTCCATGTGACCTGCCTTGAGGATTTGAAGAACTGCCTTAATAAGGCAGCATCCATAAAGCTCAAGGGTTTCGGTCAAAAGAAAATCGACAATATCAAGCGGGGTATCGACCTCTGGCTCGCCAGCCAGCAACGGATGCTGCTCGGCGTCGCGCTGCCACTGGCGGAAAACCTCTTGTCCGAGTTGCGGAAGATAAAGCTTATCGAGCGCGCCGAGGTAGCGGGATCCCTTCGCCGCCGGCGCGAAACGATCGGCGATCTGGATGTTCTGATTATCTCGAAAAATAGCCCGCAGGCGCTCCAGCAAGCTGCGAAGTTGCCCCTGGTGAAGCAGGCTCTCGGGATCGGAGATACGAAAGCAACCCTGATCATCGAAGGCGGAATCCAGGTGGATATTCGCGCGGTGCCAAAAGAGTCGTACGGAGCAGCTTTACAATATTTCACCGGCTCGAAACAACACAACATTCACCTGCGGACCCTGGCGCACGGGCGCGGAATGAAGGTCAACGAATACGGAGTATTTCGCGGCAGGAAGCGCGTTGGCGGTAAAGATGAGGCCGAAGTTTATTCCCTGATGGATATGCCGGTGATGCCGCCCGAGATCCGGGAAGATCGCGGCGAAATCGAGGCTGCACTCGCGGGGCGGCTGCCGAAGCTCATCGAACTGAAGGACTTACGTGGCGATCTCCACACCCACACCACGTACTCCGACGGCAAATCCACGGTCGAGGAGATGGTCGAACACGCCGCCGAGCTGGGCTACGAATACATTGCACTAACCGACCATTCACCGTCGGAACGGGTTGCCCACGGGTTAAGCCTGGATCGCCTCGAACAAAAGATCGAAGAAGTTGAACGGCTTCGAAAGCGAAGACGGGACCAACTGCCGCACATCCTGATCGGATCCGAGGTCGATATCCTGGCCGATGGCAAGCTCGATTATCCCGATGCGATTCTGGCGCGGCTCGATATCGTTGTCGCGGCCATTCACTCGCTTTTCCGGCGTGACAAAGACCAAGTTACGGGCCGCATTCTCGATGCTCTAGCGAACCCTCACGTTGACATCCTCGCGCATCCGACCGGACGGCTGATCGGTTCCCGCGAACCCCTGGATATGGACTTCGAACGCGTCCTGGGCGCGGCTCTTAAAGCTGGGGTAGCGCTGGAGATTAACGGGTCCATGTACCGCCTGGATCTGAATGATGTAATGGCGAGAGCGGCGCAGCAAGCAGGCGTACTTCTGGCCCTTGGCTCTGACGCGCACAGCACCGCGCAACTTGACCAAATCCGGTATGGAGTCTTCCAGGCGCGCCGAGGATGGATCGAGGCTCAATCGGTGATCAATACCTGGCCTTGGACCAAGCTAAACCGCTGGATCGAACATCGGGGCAATCCAGGCCGGAAGGTGGGTCTTTGGACGCACCAAACCGGCATATTGCGTAAGATGCCTCAAGCAGCTTTCGGCTGCTTTACTTCTTGACCGGTCGAGGTACCAGAAGGCCTAAAGCCGCCCCTGCGGCAAAGGCGATCGCAATAGAGCTGACTGGGTGATGCTTGATCTGGTGTTCCGTCTCAGTCATGCAGTCTTCAACGGCGTACCGGCCGCGCTTTAAGAGCCGCTCGGCCGCGATCTTGCCGTCCTCCAGCTTTTCGGAAACGGCAGCTTTGACGTCGTTCATGCCCTTCTCAATTCGTTTCGACACTTCCTCAGCGTCGAGTCCGCCGCAGGTGCATTTCGCTCGGACTTCAGTCTCTGGTTCGACCTTGGGTTCATCTAAAACGCTCTTCATGACGTTCCTCTCCTATCGTGGTCGGAGCACCGGACGTGCCAAACGCGTTTACTTTCCTGCAGGCTCACGCGCAGCGGGAACATAAACTTTGCTGGGAGCTACTATTTCCGCATTCGGCACTTCGGTGGCAAATCGCACGCTCTGGAAGCCGCCCTTATTCTCAGGCCTCATTTGAAACGTTACGCGGTATTGGTGCGCCAGTCGGGTAGCGATCTCCCCCAGATAGGGAGCGAACGATACCGGCATGCCGAACCCCAGCATGTAGGCTTCGCCTCCTGTTTCTTCAGAAAGCTGTGCCAGGTGACTTTGCGCCCAATTCAGGCGGAAGAGGCTGTGGCCCGAATGCCCCGCGGCGGGCATGTAGATCGCGTAGACAATGATCCCGTTGCGTTGAGCGGATTCAATAGCGCTATCAAGGTAGGGATTTATCGAGCCCATCCCGCCCAAGGGGTCGACACCACTGGAAATCATGAGCACTTCGCGGCGGTTCGCGTTACCTGGCCAGCGCTTGATCAAATCCTTCAAAGACAGATACGGACTTGCCATAACCCCACCGGAGGATACCGGGAGCCGGAGCGCCTTAGCCGCGCGGCTGCGATCTTCCGTGAACTTCTGGACAATATCCACCGTTCCGTTTCGCATGTAGCCGATTCCGATTGCGGTTGTCGCCGGCTGAGTTTCGATGAAGTGCCGCAGGTCCCCAAACTGGAGGCCAAGGCTGGTATCTGAAGCGTCGTCGATCACCAGAAATAGTTCCAGCCCCGCATTCTCACCCTGGCATGAAACGAGATCCGTCACCAGAAGCCGCGTCTTTCGCTCGTACGCCATCACGTCTTCCTGTTTGAGGGACGGAACGGCGTTGTCATGATCGTGCCGAGCCTCAACCGTCATGATGGTTTGCACCGGTACAAGGTTCGGTGCGGCGTTCTGAGCAATCAGCGGCAGCGCAACGATCGCAAACACGGTCGCGAAAAGTAGTTTACCCATATGCGTACCCCTTACTGCAAACTACTTGCAACTTACGAGCCACTCACCGCTGGACCCCGGCGTGCAGTCTGTCTTGTAGTTCGAGCAAACCGGGAAGGATGGGCATGATGCGGTCTCGAGTCGCGGTGCTGAAGACGGCTCCCGCCACGGTCATTGAGGATTACAAGCGCCTGATGCACTTGGCCGAATATCAACAATTCTTGCCGAAAAACAACGAAACCGCCCTCAAGATCAACATCAGTTGGCACTACTTCTATCCCGCGTGTTCCACCACGCCGTGGCAGCTTGACGGTGTGATTTCGACCCTCCTCGAAGATGGTTATTGCAAAGAAAAGCTGTATGGCTGTCATAACCGCACGGTGGTCGTGAACGCCAGACGCGGCGAGCTAGCCAACAAACAGAAGCAAGTTGTGGTGGATAAGTACGGCCTGCGCAACATCCATTTGTACGAGAAGAGCGAGGACTGGATTCGCTACACGCCTAAGGCTGAGATGCGGGTCCTCAACAAGGTCTATCCCGAAGGCATCCGCATTCCCAAGCGGCTGGTCGGATCGAACGTCATCCATCTGCCCACCATGAAAACGCATGTCTTCACTCAGATGACGGGCGCGATGAAAAATGCTTTTGGCGGGCTGCTTTTTGAAAAGCGTCATTGGACCCACTCCGTGATCCACGAGACGCTGGTGGACCTGCTAGCCATTCAGAAGGAAATCCATCCTGGTCTTTTTGCGGTGATGGACGGCACCTTCGCGGGCGACGGCCCCGGCCCGAGGTGCATGGTTCCCCTTGTCAAGAACTATATTCTGGCGGGCGCGGATATGGTGGCCATTGACGCCGTGGCGGCGAAGATGATGGGCTTCGATCCGCTTTCGATCAAATTCATTCGCCTAGCGCACGAGCAAGGGCTCGGTTGCGGCGACGTGCGTGAAATCGAAGTGGTCGGTGAGGACATCTCAGCGGTGAATTTTCACTTTCACGTAGAGGATACGCTGGCCAGCCACGGCCAGAAGCTGATCTACTGGGGTCCGCTGAAACCGTTGGAGCATTTGCTCTTACGCACCTTCCTTACTCCGTGGTCCTATGCCGCATCGATCCTATATCACGACCTGTACTGGTACAACTTCGTAGGCCGCGCGAGAGTCAAAGAAGCGCTTCAAACTGATTGGGGCAAGCTGTTCGCCAGCTATCCGTAGGTTAAAACCTGTTAAGATAGTTCCTTGTCGTCGATTTGTTCCCGCCGCACTGGAATCAAGCTCGCATTTTCCGCTCTCGTGACGCGGTTTGTGCGCGCCAACGACTCGAGCGTACCGCCAAGAGCCTCCCAGGCTCTCACGGGCTCGCAGTTCGCCGAATCTGTGTCATCCATGAACCGGCAAGAGCGCGAGCGCAGCATCTTGGGTCAGCTCATGGAAGGCAATTTGCCCAGCTTCCTGAGGAAACTGGTTCCTGTCAAACTCAGTTACGAAGTCGCCCGGGGGAAGACCCTTCTGGCAACCATCTTCGTGATGCCTGAGTATCTGGCCATCGGATCGGACAGCGATTTCCTGCGGATTCCGATGAATTTCCATACAGCGACAGCCATCGCGGATCGCCTCGGTTTTGTGCTGCCCACTAGAAAGATAGTGGACGCCATATACGATCAATCCGCCGGTCGTTTCACACCACAGCCCTTGCCGGCCGGTCCGCAAATGACGTCCACCGAATATTACCGGAAGCACAATGCGATGATTGACCAGCAATCGCGGACCCGCGGCTTTCCGCTGGGCGAACTGGTCGCCGGCCACAAGAAGGATGTCGTTCTCACCAATCACTTGCGCTACAGACCGGATCGGATTGCGATTTATGGATGGCATCGCGCCGTAGGCCAGCCGATTCAGCCCTTAAGCACGGTGCATGGCGCCAACTATGCTGACTACAGCCACGGGATTCGACTCGTGGGCAAAATGGCGATGATCGAGGGGCGGCTGCGGTCCGTCTACGACATTCTCCAGGATTCCCTGTTAGCCAGCGTCCTCAGCGATGAGGGGGCTATTCACCTCTCCCCTGCTCTTAGCAACGCCTAGTCTACTGCAAGGTCTTGCAGCACCGAAAACCCAGATGGTAGTTCGAGTGACTGTGTTCATCCATTACACGGCTGCCGTGCCAATAGGGCGCACGCCACCGGCACCAATCTTCATGCGCCCGGTAAGTATCGAAGATGAACCAACTGCCCTTCATCTCCGTGTAGCCTAGCTCGTGACTGCCACGGCTCGCCATCTGGCTCTCATTGAGCGGCAGATTCATGTGCTCGGCCGCGTTGCCGTTCAGGTCATAAACCTGCAGCGGACTGTGGCAATCGGGAAAATCTCCGGCTGGGAAAGTATTGGAACCACATCCCGGCCAACTTCCTCCATTGCACCCGGGAGTCTTCTGGCTGGAGGCGGCACACACACCCTTTTGATAGGCCGGTCCATAACTCCAGCTCTTCGTAGGCGCGTCAGCGCGGTTGTGCGCGATCCGCATCCGCTCGATTGCCGCGTTCGGGCTCAGACCTTTGGCTAAATCCCACTGGTAGTCCGGAGGTTCCAGACTTCCCGCACATGCGCCTTCCCATTCATGCGCATCGCACATCCGTTTGCCGATGCTCGAGCAGATTTCCGCCGCTTCACGCGCCTTCACCCAGACCACGGGATAAACCGTCGGAATATCAGGAAATTCAAACTGGTCGATGCAGGCCTTCGCGTCTTCCGGCCGCTGCGTGGCGGGATCGTAGAGTGGCGCCATGTACTTGGCTCCACAAATTTTCTCGAACCTGAGATTCGCATAATCGATCCCCAGCTGTTTCAGCTTGGCCTGAGCCTGTTCCGGCGTAACCGGATGCCGCGTCACTGCCGGGTTCCCTTGGCCCATATAAGGGGACTTCGCGAAGATTCCACGAATCGCGTTCATCTGGGCGTCCGACAATCCGTGGACTTGCTGCAATTGTCGGAACAGGACCTCGTTTTGCTCTTGAAGAGCAGAATTTTGCCCGAGGAGGTTTATTCCTCCAAGGGCCATCGATCCCACCAGCAACGTCCGCGAGATCCTCATCGCTTAGTCTCTTTCGCATCGCGCCGGACCACGTAAAGGAAATCCCGGTTGTCCGCAAAGCCGAGAAAGCGCGGAACGAGTTCGCCGGAAGCAGACTTGTCCAACTCGCCCATTCCCTTCACCAGGTGATCCACGAACAGTTGATCGCCCGACCTTCGATAGACGGCGGCATACGTGTGCTCGAGCGCGTTCATGTCCAGAAGCATGGCATATTCGCACTGGTACGCCTGAAAGACACGCGCCATCGCAGAAGGTGTCGCATCCGAAAACACTGTGTAAATCAGAAAGCGCTTCCCATGGTTCGTTTGCAGAGCTGCTCCGGAACGCATGGTGCGCAGCTTCATGTCTTCCGAACCGGACCAATTGCCAGGGCCCCACTTGTTTACAAGAGTTCCTGGAGCAGCGTTTTCGATGACCGGCACACCGTTCTGGCGCGCGTGCTTGATCCTCGCCAGTAGCTTGTTATCATCCTCCGACCAGGTCTTCATCTCCACCGACCCATTGTCCAGCACATAGATCGTGGACAAACCAGGCTGAAGAGTGCTGAATGCGACGCCGTTTTCGATAAAGCCATAGTGGCTGCCATGATTCCGCAGGGCCAAATCTCCAAACTTGAACGCTCCGTGCATGCGCTTGAAGCCGCCCGTGAAGGTGGCCACGGCTTGCCGGGCTGATTCAGGATTGACCAGGCCGGTCGTAATGAGAGGGCGGATGGTTCCGATGCCATCCGGCCCAGGCAACGCCGGGTCCCTCATTTGTGCCAGCATGTGATCCGACCACCCCACGCCTGGATGTTCCGTACCGAGTTCGTAGCCGAGCTCAAACCGGTCAAGATCGAACGCGATCAGATAGCAGAGTGAGGACGCCTCGACGCTGTCCAGATTGTTGACCGCAGTCTTGTAACTTTGCAACACCGAAGGCTCGATGAGATTTGGCTGCAGGATACTGACATAGACGCCAGGGTTTCCTCTGGCGGCATACCAGGTTCCTGGGTGCATACCTGTTTTTTCAGGTCCTTCGAGATCGATTCCAAGGTTCCCGGTGGTGAGGAGCCGGTCGGCGTATTTAGGGTCGATAAGGGCCGGAAGCGGAAGATCAGCGATCACGCCGCCCGCTTTAGGTTTCCCGGCTCCTAAAGCCTCATCCTCCATCCTTCCGCTCTCACGATGCGAGTCTCCGAGGAGGATGTGACCCAGTGCAATGACCTTCTCCCCTCCCCAGACATGCTCGCGAAGAAGCTCGGTGGCGGCTTCGAGCGTCGTGCGATGTCCGGTCGCGGAGTTTCGGAGATAGATCCGGCCCTCGCACAGCGGGTAGAAAACGAGCGGCGAGGCTTTGGCTTGCTCCAAGGTATCGGAGCCGAAGAGATCACAGGAATACCGGCCCGTTCCCTCCGCAATCACGAGGCCTGAAGGATATTTCTCATCCAACAGAAGCTTTCTGCTCTGCGGCACCGGGTTCTCCAGATGATAGGTGGCGTCTAAATCGTTGTCGCGCCATGCCACCTTCAGCATGAACCATGCGTTGATCGTAGGATTCAGGTTGATCAGTGTGGCGTTGCCTTCTCTCTCCGCTCGAGACTTGATTCGAATGGAATTCGATTGGCGAAACGGCTGGAGATCCAGGATTGTCTTTGGCGCCGTTACCGTACCCAGGGCGCAAGCTGCCAGAAAGAATACGATCATCCGGCAGAGCTTGGTCATAGGGCAAACGCGGTCGTGACCGCCATCAGCAACAACAGGATACGGCTGGTTCGGTCGCGCGCCGCGAAGACCACCGGGTCGTCAGGCATTTTCCCGCGATGAGCGCTCAGCCAGATATGGCTGATCCAATACAGCAGCAATGTGCATAAGAACCACAGGACTCCGTACCTCCGGTACAGGAGACGGGCTGTCTCTGAGTTGATATAGAGGGCGAGCACCAGGATCGCCACATATCCGCTGGCGATTCCCATGGTCGAGAGCAGTTCCTGGTCGGTGTGTTCATATCCCCGTGCGCTGCCATGATTCGCGGCGAGCTCGGCATAGCGCTTCACCAAGGCCAGGCTGAAGAATAAGAACGTTGAGAACGCCAGAAGCCAGGGCGACGGCCAGATGGCAACCGAGGCCGAGCCGGCGATGAGCCTCAAAGTGTAAAGGCCGGCGAGCACCGTCACATCGAGAACAGCGACTTTCTTGAAATTCAGGGAGTAAGCTACGCTCAGCCCAAAGTAAACTAGAGCCACTCCAATAAAGAGCGGTGAAACCAGGGCCCCGATCAGGCAGCCCAGACCAAACAGTACCGGAATCATTCGCAGAGCGTAACCAAGAGGAAGATCGCCCGACGCAAAAGGCCGGTTCCGTTTCCGGGGATGGCGCCGGTCTGACGGTAGATCAAGCAGGTCATTGATCAGATACCCGCCCGACGCTAAGCATCCAAACGCCACGAAGGCCAGGGCTGCTTTCCCTAACAATGCGAACTCGCCAAAGCCGTGCGCGGCCAGGAGGGGTAGAAAAATCAGCAGGTTTTTCAACCAGTGTTGGGGACGCAATGCCCTCAGGTGATCAAGGAAGCCTTGCTTTCGGTCGGTAATGATGCGGTCAACCTCTTCGTTCCGTCCGAATTCGCCGGTGGAGATCACGTCAAAGCATTTCAGGTAATCCGCTACCAGCCTGGCGATTTCCGGGTTGTTACCCGCTGCGAGAACGGTCGTGCGTCCCAGCGCACGTTGAGCCTTGAGGTATTGCAGCACCTCGTCGCGATAGGGAAGAATGCTGACGTCTAACGGAGCCCGCTGGGCATTGCCTCTCAGGAGCCATAACGGCAGCCTGATGATGCATCCGGGCTCCTTCTTGATCAAAGCCAGAAGAGATTCCAGCCGGAGGTCTGTTTTGACCAGACTCTCCAGGTCAACGACCAAGGTCGTCAGTTGAAGTGCTTGTTTGTCGACCCTGAACTTCGCCGCTACTTCGGTGGGCATACTCTTCACGTAACAGCCAGCAGTTTTCGCACCACGTCGGCTGATTGTCAGTGAATGCGGTTAAAAGCGAGTGATAACCCGATGCGCCCGCACGATAAAACGTTGGGGTGCGGGGCCGACATAGTAAAAGGGATAGCAGGTCACCAGAGTGAGAATCCGATCGCTCGATGGAGAGAGCACGCTGACATCCGTGGGTTCCACAACGCGAGTCCAATCGACCGCGTATTGATAAGAACCTTGCAGAGTAGTCAACGTGACCTGATCGTTCGTCCGGATGTTGCGGAGCTTACGGAAGAAGCTGTCGCGATGAGCCGCGATTCCCACATTGCCGGCGTCATTCGGAAACGCAGTGCCGGGAATGTGGCCGGCTCCCTTGCCTAGAGTTCCCGCCTGCACGCCCTCCAAAACCATTACCGAAAGGTCGATCCGCGGAATTTCCAACCGGGTGACCTGGAGGCCTTCGGGAGCCCGTGGTACATTCGGCCCGGCCAGATGGAGAGTTCGTTCTAGGTCGCGGTCCTCGCGTGCCTGGTAAATGGCGGCGTTGAAGTAAACGAAGGCACAGAACCCGAGCGCCAGACTCCCTCCGATGAATAGCAGAGTCTGAACGTACCTCATAGCCCTGTGCCTTTGCAGTGCGCTTACTTTAAACCAACGGATCCGGATGGTCACCGGGGTCGCCGGTCAAGAAACGGTTTTGGCAATTCGCCTCAGTGCAAAGGCGAGCGCCACGGACATAATACCCATCAGCGCAATCAACGGAATCTCGCTGGCGGTCTTTGGAAGTTCCTGCGGCATAGTTGCCACCGGCAACTCCGGAGGCAGTTCAGACACACTCATCGCTCCCGGAGGCTCCACTTGCGCAATCACCGTGGGCTCCGATGCTAGCGTAGTTTCCGGCATGTATGTCTCCACGGGAGCCGCAATCATTTCCTCCGGTTTCTCCTCGGGAGTGAGAGCGGCGGCAAGAACTGGCTGCTGGGTTTCCTCAGCCAGATTCCTGGCTCGTTCCTTCGGATATACAAACTCCTGTCCGAAGTTGTCGCCTGGATAGAACCACGCTCGCAAAGCTTCGGGCGTGTTTGTGGGACGCTCGGTGAACCGTATCACGGTATCTCCAGTTGGCGTGAGCCGATTATTGGGTATCGCCAAGATGGTCCCATAGACGTGCCGTTCGTCGGCGCTGAACACCTGGACGATGTGGCGATTCGCCGGGGAATCGACCAGCTTAAAGACGTAGGTTCCAGCAGGCAGCACAAATCCGGGCATCTCGACCGGCTGGCTGAATGTTACGACTGTTTTCTTATCCCAAGCGTCTGCTTTCGCGAAAACGACCGCGAAGAGTAAGACGCAACACAAGGTCATCGCTATTCTCTTAAACATGACCATTTCTCCTTTCGGTCAATCTGCACATCAGACCTGCAGTTCCGTAACCGAAATCGAGAACGGTGAAACGATTGCTCCTCTAAAGCAGAAAGCGATCGGTTCTTGGGCACCTGGGTATAGGAACCCAAAGGCCGGTCGCAAGGCAGCGCGTTTTCACCGCACGTCTGCAAAGGAGGACGGTATGACAGTCCAAGAGATCATGGCCAAGTCGCCCGTCTATTGCGATCGGGGCATGAACCTGGCGCAAGCGACCGAATTGTTATGGAAGGCGGGTTGCGGAGCCTTGCCCGTGGTCGGTCCCTGGCTTCGGGTAGTCGGTATCATCACGGACCGTGACATCTGTATCGCCCTGGGCACGAGGAATTTACGCCCGTCAGAAGTGACGGTAGGAGAGGCGATGTCTTCCCACGTGGTGATGTGCGCTCCGTGCGACGATATTCACGCCGCGCTGGATAAGATGCGAAGGCAGAAGGTAAGGCGGCTGCCGGTGGTCAACCGCGACGGGACTCTTCAAGGCATGTTATGCGCCAGCGACATTCTCCTTTACGCCCGCCACGATGACGGCACCAGTCCGGAGTTGTCGTATGAGAACATCGTCGGCGCACTTCGCGGCATTTACTGGCGCTGCCCCGCGGGCGAAGTTCATTGCCCAAACTGAGCCGCGCGCGTCTCCGCAAGCGGTTTGTCCTACCGATGAATTGCCTCGGACAAACCCTCTCGAGTGTATGGGGCTGACATCCATGTCGGCATGCCGGCTTGTCTCGCGTCAGCAGAAGCCGGCCGGGAGACCGGCTAGCCGCCAGGACTGGCGGCCCCACGCGTGAGCATGAATGCTCCCGCCCTTGCAACTGGACCGCATTAAGCCTTGGTTTGCAGCTCCGGGGCTAATGTCACCGTCCGGCAGATGGGCCCCGCTTGGCGGCGGCGCTGTTCGAGGAGACGTTGCACCTCGAAATCTCTCACCTGCGCGAAGTCGGCATACCAGGTTCCTACGCTGAGGAAGGGTTCGGGCGTCACTAGACAAACGCAATGGTCCGCGTGCCGGCTCATCTTACGGCAGGCCTCGACGGAACCAACCGGCGCGGCCACAATGACCTTCGTGGGCCGGAAACTATAGACGTAATCGACCGCGGCCAGCATGCTTGAGCCCGTCGCCAAACCGTCATCAACCACGATCACCGTCCAGTCCAGCAGATCCGGCGCCGGGCGGTCATTCCGATAGTTTTTCTGGCGGCGTTCCAGCTCCTCTATTTCGCGCCTCTCGACCGCCTCGACCTCGGCCGGCGAAATGCCCAGATCCTCAATAAGTACGTGGTCCAGGATTCGAATTCGTCCGCCGGCGATCGCGCCCATCGCGAGTTCCGGCTGGCCTGGAACACCCAGTTTGCGAACGACCACCACATCCAGTGGAGCTCTAAGTACAGTGGAAACGGCAAACGCGACCTGCACCCCACCGCGAGGCAATCCGAGCACTATGGTGTTTTCCGGCAACTTCTGTTTGGCTAGTTCCTCGCCCAGAAGGCGGCCTGCTTCGAATCGATCGGTAAATGGAAGACGTATCATAACGACCTCACGAGTCTCACCTTGAATCGAGCACGCGCGCAGCCAGACGGATGTCACCCGGAACAGACCCTTCCAGACTAAATGTGCGCGAGAACACCCAAGGCAGCCACTTCCTGTGCGCCAAGCCGCGAACACGCAAGGGCTATCGATCCCAAGTCAGCCTGCTGCGCGACCCTTCCGTGCTGCGTGGGGCGGCGAGCCCGCCAGGCCACCAGTTCCAATCGCCTGCAATCCGAAGAAGCGCAGGGCCGATCACAATACGAACCAGTGTCGCGTCAATCAACACTGCAACCGCCAGCGTAAATCCGA
>JBEKBK010000150.1:0-23479 GCA_050015435.1 Bryobacteraceae bacterium | reverse complement strand
GACGCCTTCGTCTTCATCGACCGGGAAACCGCACGCATCACCACTATCCTCGGCTATCCCACCCGCAGGCTCGCTCAGGTGGCCTGATCGGAAAATTTCAAATATGTTTGGCTAGATTTTCTCCAATATCGTAGGAAGCAGGACAAACCAGGTTTCCTACGTTCTCGACAAACAGGAAATCCAGTTCGTCAAGATTCCAGCCTTCCAAGGCTGTCCGGACCATGGCCGCTTCCAGATGGCAAAGCGTTCCGGTTGTAATTTGTTTCACGGGCACCTGCGCGCGCGCCAGGCGGGCCGCATCGTTTTCGGTGGCGAGGTCGCCGACCAGAGCGGCAACACGGTAGTCCGGGCGCAGCAGGGTCAGCGTCTTCTCTAGGAAAGCCGTCTTCCCGGAGCCGGGGCTCGACACTAGGCTCACCACGTACACTCCGGCCTCGTGGAAACGTTGCCTGAGCTCACGAGCTAACAAATCATTCTGCTTGAGAACGTTCTGCCTTACTTCCACCAGCCGGGGTTGCGAATTCATTCCTGTATCTCCAAAGCGAATACCTGAAGCTCACGCCCTTGAATCACTTCGGACACTGGGCTCCGGCATTCGGGACAAACAAACCATTGGACGGACTCGATTGCGCGAGGCGACTCGCATTTGGGGCAGTAGGCCACAATGGGAACTTCTTCGATGACCAGACGAGAACCCTGCACCCCGGTGCCTTCACAAGCCAGCTCGTAGGACCAGAGCAGCGCATCTTTAACGACGCCGGCCAACCGGCCGAGCTCTCAGATGCACCGCGTTCACGCGCGCGCTACCTCGATGCTCCGACTCTTCCTCGGCCATTTCCACGATGCTCATCGCGATGGATAATTCATGCATTCAAGTACCTGAAGGCGGCCACCACCGCCTGCCCGAGACTGATGCCTCCATCGTTCGGAGGCACCGCGCAATTGGTCCAAATGTTGATGCGCCGCCCGGCGATGAGGGATTTCAGATCATGTAATAGCAGCTCATTCTGAAAAACACCGCCCGAAAGTACGACGGTATCCATCGCGTGTGTCTCGCATAAAATGGTGAGCGCGTCGCAGAGGCCCTTGGCGACGCCGAGCTGAAAGGCGCGTGCACATTGCGACGAATCTGCGCCGCGATCTCGATCGAGCGCGAGCGATCTCAGCAAAGGACGAAAATCCAGCTCCCCGGCATTGAGCGGGAATTCATAGGGCTCGGCGCGTATCGCGGTTCTGGCGAGCTGCTCCACCCATATGGCCGCTTGACCCTCAAATGTAACTTCACGCGTAAAGCCGAGCAAAGCGGCAGCCGCATCAAAGAGCCGCCCGACCGAGGTGGTCGTGAAGGTCCGCAGGCCGCTTTGAATTAACTCCAACGACTTCTCGTAGCGATTGGGAAAACGGAATGGATCAGCGTAGAGGTCGGGCAAGCCGTCAACCTGGGCGAGGAATCCGGCGGCGGCCTGGACGGGATGGTGAGCCGCTGCGTCGCCGCCGGCAAGCGCAGCCGGGCGCAAATGGGCGACTCGCTCAAAGCCTTCCAGAATGCTCCCGACGAAGAACTCGCCACCCCAAATTGTTCCGTCGTCTCCGAAGCCGGTTCCGTCGAAGCTGACGCCCACAACGCGCTTGTCCCATGCCGCGCGCTCAGCGAGAACCGACGCCACATGCGCCCGATGGTGCTGGATCGCGTACGATTCCGCGCCGCCCATTTCGGCGGCATATTTGGAGCTGAGATATTGCGGGTGAGCATCGTGAGCGACGACCAGCCCTTCGCGAGCGACTTCGTACATCGAAGTGAGATCGTCAATGGTCTCACGAAACGCTTGCAGAGACTCATACTGATCCAGATCGCCGATATGCTGGCTCATCAGCGCCTGACCGTCCACGACCAGGGTGACAGTGTTCTTAAGATCTGCGCCGGTGGCAAGAATCGACTTCCGGATCGGCAACGTCGTCACCGCAGACGGCGCATAGCCACGGGATCGGCGGAGAATCACCGGACCAAACGCTCCGACTCGTGCAATGGAGTCGTCCACACGGCGCGCGATTGGCCGTTCCCCGATCAGAAATGCGTCGGCAATACCGGCGAGACGATAAAGCGCCTCTGTGTCCTGATACGCAATCGGCTCACTCGACCGGTTGGCGCTGGTCATCACGAGCACCTCAGGTGCGCCCGCCTCAAACATCAGGTGATGCAGCGGAGTGTACGGCAGGATCACGCCAAGATCGTGGTTTCCAGGAGACACATGGGCGAGCTGCACCTTGGCTGCAGCGAGGACGATGGGCCGCGCCGCCGAAGTCATCAGCGCCTCCGCTTCGGCGGTGAGTTCCACCAACTCGCGAGCAATCGCGACGCTTCTGACCATGAGCGCGAAGGGTTTCTCCTTGCGGAATTTACGAAGCCGCAAAGATTCAACAGCCGCCGGGTTTCGGGCGTCGCACGCCAGATGGTAGCCGCCGAGACCTTTCACGGCCACGATCGCCCCAGCATTTAGCAACTCGACGGCTCTAGCAATGCTTGCATCGTCGCCAATGACAGTTCCCTCTGTCGCTTGGAGATGGTAATGCGGCCCGCAAGCCGGACACGCGACGGGCTGCGCGTGGAAACGCCGGTCAGCGGGATCACGGAACTGTCCTGCGCAGTACTCGTCCAGAGGCCAATCGCGCATGGTTGTATGCGCGCGGTCATACGGCAGGTTCACGATTACGGAATAGCGCGGACCACAATTCGTGCAGTTAATGTATGGATAGTGATAACGCGGATTCGCCGGGTCGAATAACTCTTCAAGGCAAGCGTCGCAAACCGGCAAGTCCGCCGAAATGCGAACGCTCGGGCGTCCTCGCAGGCGACTATCCCGAATCGTGAATTCCTTGAACCCTTCCGGCTGTACGGCGTGGACGTCAACTCCCTGGATGCTGGCGGCCGCAGGGCGCTGCACGACCAGCGCACGAACGAAGGCGTGGAGCGCGAGCTCGGCGCCCTCTAGGTGAATTTCCACTCCCTCTTCATCGTTCAACACCCAGCCGGCGAGCGTATTGGCCTGCGCTAGGCGAAACACGAATGGGCGGAAGCCGACGCCCTGCACCACGCCGCGAACTCGAATGTCACAAGCACTCGTCATCAATTACCCGCGACCACACAGCCGCGGCCCTGCCAGCCGATCTGCACCACGTCGCCGTCTTCCGCCAGTATCGGTACGGTACGCTGACCGCCGGAAATCTCGAGCATGCGGGCGCGGGCTTCGCGATCGGTCTCGACGTCATACTCCACATATTCATGCCCTTTCCATTCGAGCCACTCGCGCATTTCTTGCGTGTAAGGACAACTCTTGGTACCGAACAGTTCGAACTTAGGCACTGGCAAGCACCTCCAGGGTTTCGCGGATCTCGTGATAGATGGACGCTTGAATCTCCTGAATACGCGGGATGTAGTCCGATCGAACCACCAGCGGAAAGTCAGCCAGCCCACGCCGCAGGATCTCTCCGCCGTCATAGCCCAGCAGCGCTACAGTGCGCAAGCCACGCTTGCGCGCCTCTTCGAGCGCCATGATGATGTTGCGCGATCCTCCACTGGTGGAAATCCCGATGGCCACGTCTTCCCGGCGCGCCTGGGCAATGATCTGACGGAGGAAAATCAGTTCGATTCCGACATCGTTGGCGATTGCGGTGAGATTCGCAGGCTCCATGGATAACGAGATTGCGGGAACCGGCCGGTATCCCGAAGGCGGTAGCACGCAGTCGATCGCAAAGTCGTTCGCATCGGTGGCGGATCCTCCGTTGCCGAAAATAATCAATTTTCCGCCTTGACTTAAGCGTTCTTGGATGGCGAGCGCGGCCCCGACGATCTTGTCGGATTCTTCGGTGGCCACTTGGGCGCGCAGGCGCGCGTCATCCTCGGCTTTAATTCGAATCGATGTGGCGACTTGCACGACTACATCGCTGGTGTTCTGCTTGGCTTCTCCGAGAAATGGATAAAGAAATCCGGAGTCGCCGACATCATGGCCCAGTTCCCGATGCTCGAAAAAGACGTGGACCGTCTCCCACAGCGTGTGATAGAGAATCTCCATCAATTCCTGGTGGACGAACGGATTCTGAGTAGGAGGGCTTAATGCGTATGAACCGCCGCGCCCGGGTAATTCGAAAGTCATGGCCCCCCGCCGGTGCGCGGCAGCGAGCGCGCTTGCGACTTCTGAATCCCCATCCGGAGGTCCGAATCCCATGACAATGTCATCGGGTTGGAGGATCGCATCCAACCAAGGACGAAAGAGAAGGGAAAGATCCAACGCGGGCAATGCGCGTTTGCCGACGATGATCGGATGGACAAACTCAACCGAGACGTGCTGCGCATCGGTCGCGTAAGGGCCTCGTCCAAATGCCAGCAGCCGCCCGCCCCTTGAGAAACGGTCGGACATTTCCCGGCACGCCAAGGCCAGCGATCCCGCCTGCTGCGCAAAGAAGTCTTCAAAAATCCGGTTGCGTTCGAGAAGCCGATCTTGAATGTCGCTGGCGAGTCCCCGCACTTTAACCATCGCCGGCTCCCTAACAGATTCTCGGCAGAGGATCGCCCACCAGCATGTCCACGATCCGGCTGCCGCCATACAGATTCGTGACCAGAACCGCACCCGCCGGCTGTTCGCTAATCTCGCCGATCAACGCCGCCTCGTGGCCACCGGGTGTCGCCCGCAAGGCATCGAGCGCAGCCTTCGCTTGTTCCACGGCAACCACTGCGAGGAATTGGCCTTCATTCGCGATGTGTAGCGGATCCAGCCCCAATAACTCACACGCGCCCCGCACTTGATCCCGAACAGGGATCAAATCTTCCGATAGCAGGATGCCGAGGCCGCAATCGTTGGCGAGTTCGTTCAACGACGTTGCGACACCGCCGCGTGTGGGATCCCGCATCCAATGCACACCGGCACCCACGGTTTCCGCCAGCGCCTCCACCAGCGGAAGCACCGACCGGGTATCCGAGCGGAGGTCCGCGTCGAGATCCAGCTCGCCGCGCGCCAACAGAATGGTGATGCCGTGATCCCCAATCGGACCCGAGAGCAGTATCTTATCGCCGGGGCGAACCGCCGCAGGGGAGATGCTCATTCCCGGAATCAGGTGGCCGATGCCGGAAGTCGTAATGTACATCTGATCGGCCTTGCCATGTTCGACGACTTTAGTGTCGCCACCCGCGATGACCACCCCAGCGGCGCTGGCCGCAGCCGCCATGGCTCGAACTTCAGCTTCCAAGATGTCCGTCTGCAACCCTGCTTCGAGCACATAACTTACAACCAGCGCCTGTGCTCGTGCTCCGGAGACCGCCAGATCATTCACGGTGCCGTTCACCGCGAGTTCCCCGATGGATCCTCCCGGAAAGCGCAGCGGCCGGACCACGAAGCTATCGGTGGTCATGGCGACACAGGTTCCATTGACGTTGATGTGGGCCGCATCCCCCAATGGCGCCGGAACCGAGCCGAAAAGAATCGGCGCGAACAGTCCGTCGATGAGGCGCCGGCTGGCCTTTCCGCCGGCTCCATGAGCCATTTCAACCTGCGGATCGCGGAACCGAATTTTGGAAACGACGCTAGCCATTACGCCCCTACATTCGTCAAAACCGCAGCCTTGCGATGTTCGTAATTGTAATACGCCGCGCAGGAGCCTTCAGACGACACCATCAGCGCGCCGATGGGATGCTCGGGAGTGCATTCCTTGCCGAACAGCTTGCACTGCGCCGGCTTCAGCACGCCCTTCAGAACTTCTCCGCACTGCGCAGCCTTCGGGTCTGTCACTCGTACTCCGGGGACGGAGAAGCGGCGCTCAGCATCCCACTCCGCGTATGATTCACGAATCTGAAGAGCGGACTGCGAGATAAAGCCCAATCCACGCCATTCGAAATAAGGCCGCAGCTCAAATACTTCGGCCATGGCTTTGAGGGCAGCGCGATTCCCTTCCCACGGAACGCAACGCTTGTACTGGTTCTCAACCTCCTGCTGGTTGTCGTTCAACTGCCGCAGCAGCATGACGACAGACTGAAGAATATCCAGCGGCTCAAACCCCGTGACGACGATCGGTTTGGCTTCGTTACGGGCAATCCACCCGTAAGGCCGGCATCCTATCACCGTAGAGACGTGTCCGGGCCCGATGAAGGCGTCAATGCGCATATCGGGCGAATCGAGAATCGCCCGGATCGCGGGAATAATCGTCACGTGGTTACAGAAAACCGAGAAGTTGCTGATGCCTTGCGCTTTGGCGCGCATCAGCGTGAGCGCAGTGGATGGCGCCGTGGTCTCAAAGCCGATCGCAAAGAACATCACGTGTTTGTCAGGGTTGTTCCGCGCGAGTTTGAGCGCATCCGACGGCGAGTAGACGATGCGGACATCCATCCCCCGGGCTTTGTATTCGAGCGGGCTTCCCCGCGTGCCTGGGACGCGCATCATATCCCCGAATGCGGTGAAGATCACGTTGGGTTGTTCCGCAATGGACAACCCATCATCGATTCTTCCCATGGGAAGCACGCACACCGGGCAGCCCGGCCCGTGCACCAGATCGATGTTGGGCGGCAAGAGATCCTTCAGGCCAAACCGGTAAATCGAGTGAGTGTGCCCGCCGCACACTTCCATAAACCGGAAGTGCCGCTGCGGATCCGCCAGGCGGCGAATCTCATCGGCGGTCCGGGTGATTAACTCGGGCTCACGAAACTCGTCGACAAATCGCATGATTATCCTCCCGGCCCGGTGGTGGTCGCGGTCTCCTCGGGCTCGCCCAGTCCGTATCCCCGAACCTCTTCCATCGCCGCTTCACTTTCACCGAGTTCCGTGAGCATGCGCAATTGTTGCTGGGCGTCAGCTTCGTTGATCTTGCTCATCGCAAATCCGACGTGAATGAGCACCCAGTCACCGGTGACAGGAGGATCGTCCAGCAACAGTCCCAGGTCGACCTTCCGGCGTACACCCAGAACGTCAACGGTCGCCAGGCTCCGATCCTCGGCCAGCAATTCCACGATCTTTCCAGGTATGGCGAGACACATAGTTTATTCCTGCATTCGCGCGACGATGTCGAACGTAAATTTGACTTCGTCTTTCAATTTCAGCGCTCCTCCTGCCACGCTCACGAGGGGAATGCCGTAGCTGCTTTGCAGAATGGAGAATTCGCCAGAAGCGCGCAACATGTCTCCAATGAGCGTAACCTGAGTCGGCACCGCAATCTTGCCGGCAGTTCCACGCAACGACAAAGTTCCGTCCACGACTGCTTTAAATCTTCCTCCGCCCAACTTCGTGGCGGACGCTCGATCGCTCTGGAACAGTATGGTTGGATACTTCGCGCTTTCGAGCACCTTCTCATTCATGGTGCTTTCCATTTCCCTTCGATCTTTGGCGCTGATGTCATCCATGACTTCGAGCGAGTCCGCCCGGATCTCAATCCGCAACGATACGCTCTCAAGACTGTCCGGGTCAAGGCTGGCTTCACTCGTAAAATCACGAATGGCGATGGTCGGACTGTGCCCCAGCGCCGACAACATACCGCTTGCAAACGCACGAGCCAGGAACGTGCTCGCGCTCTTGTCCACCAGGTAGCGTGTCACGCCGATGTTCGGTTGCGGCGCGATCACATTTCCCTTAGTTTCATGTAGCGTTGGAAATCCGGGATAGCGGCCTGCACCAGGTTGCCGATTCCCGCCCCGCCGAGGTAGCGGCGCATCATCGGTGTGGAAAGAATCAGTCCGGCGCCGAAAACCACCATCGCCGCGCCTCCCAATAGGAACAATGTATCTCGGCTCTCGTTGCCATCGTGACCATCGGCGTGGTGCGTAGGTTCCGTTGACATAACGTCTCCTTTTTTAGTGCAATTGCAGTACTGCTTCGGTTAATTCGCCGGTGAGGGCCTTCGAGATCAGCGTCTCGATCATGCTCACCGCTTCGTCAACTGCGGCTTCGACCGGGGCGCTCAATCCCAGCTTTCCCTCTTCATCCGATCCGAGGTCGGCCGGTTCACAGCCCACCAGAAGAATTCGGCTCCGTGCGCCGCCCATCAACTTGGCTGCGCGCAGCACGCTCATCGGATTCATACCGTGGGTTTCCACGCAGGCCGCCGGAGCGCCTTGCGCCGCGGTTTCAACCTGGTCAGGTTCAATCAAATACACTGTGCCCGGCTCGCCACCCCGCGCGCACGCGTCGACCAGGATGACAAGGTCCCACTGCTCGAGCAATGCATAGGTGAGATCCAGCCCGCAAATCCCGAAATCCTTCAGGACAACGCCTGGCGGCAATAAGCGGCCAGCGAGCCGAAGCGCCACTTCGGTTCCAAAGCCGTCATCGCCCAGAAAGATATTGCCGACGCACGCAATAAGAATTCGTGGATTCGTCATACGGGTTCGATCTCCTCGAGAGCGAAGAAGAAGCGGTGGCCGGGCTGCCGTAGGAGCCCAAGGTCCTTCCCGGGGTCGTCATCCATCACGATCGCCACCTGAACCTTGCCCTCGTAGTCCTGTTCGATACTTTCAATGATCCCGATTTTGCCGCCACTCCGGGGACGCAGCCGAACGCGGTCGCCGGCTGTCACGTCCATGCCGTCAACCGTAACGCGGTCAATCACAGGTTTATCTTCGAGCAGATGCCATTCCCAATCGTTCATCGCGGGTCCTCCGCAACCGGCCGCAAGCCCCATAGCGCTCCGTGAAGCTTTTGAAAATGCTCCGGCGGAAGTATCTCGGTTCGTTCCAGAATCCGGCGGGCGCGATCGTCGCCCTTCCGCACTTCCAGCTTTTCGGCGTCGGTCATGGTCAGGATTCGCAGCGCCAGTATCTCGTCGATCTCCGTGCCGTCGAACAGGTCGCCCGCGCTTTCCGGCGCGATCTGTGGATAGTCATACAGGATGATCGGCGCAGACAAAACCAGGTCCCGCTGTCCTTCTTCTCCCGCCAGCACCGGCCACGCGCCGATGTTGCGGCATTCCGCCACGGCTGCGTGAAATTGTTCCGGAGGATCAATGGAGGAGATAAATTCTCCGCCGCCGGCGTGCAGGATGCTGTGCACGGAGACCAGAGACCGCAGCAGGATCGCGTCGCGGTCCTCCGCATTTCCCACGCTGGTGAGGTTTCGCACAATGAGCGTGATCTTGAAACACTGATGGTTGACCCGAATAGATCTCAACTCGAGGTCCCCTCCAACGCCCTCGAATCGAAAGTTCAGTCGAAGCGGCTGTGGTTCCAGGAACAAAAGTCTGGTAGCAGGGGTACAAACCGTTCGCTCCACACCTTCCTGGTAATCCTGCCTGGCATGCATCTGCAGGAAGCGCACCCTCACTTCCAAGTGCGTGTTTTCGTTTCCAAGCACTAAACATTCCGTCTGTGTCTGCCCGTTATCCGAACCGGCCTGTAGATCGCAATACTCGCGAGGGTAGAGGACTCCAAAATTGAAGCGTTGCTGATTCTTTACGGCAGAAGCTCGGTAAGGATAGAGCATGTACCCTTCATAGAGCACTGCATTAGCGATCTTTTCGACAGCTTCGTAGTTCATGAAACGACCGTCTCTTTTACTAGTTCCAGAACCTTTGCAATCGTCTCTTCCCAGGTTGGAATGCCCCGCTCGACCTTGAAACGATGCAGATCTTCAAACACGTCGCGTCGAACACACAGCCACGCCGTGTTCGGATAATAGGCGTCCATCATGTCTTTCCAAACCTTCACGGGAACGCGGAACTTCGTCTCTTTATTCCAGGAGATTGGCGCCACCTGGAGTGCTCCCGCGGGATCCGCCTAAAAGACTGTGCCGCTGAACATCAGGCAGACTGGAATATCGCCGTCGGATAAGCCGTTAAAGTATTTGGTCGTCGCGATACTAAAATCAAAAGTGCAGGGCACTTACAGATCGACGCTGGTTGCTCCCGTGAACTGCGGAACCACCGCCGTGGCACTCATCCAGTGCAGGTTGCGCAGAGTCTGGCCCCATCGCTCGGGCTCGCCGAATAAGTCCCGGAGCCGTTCTTGGTCCAAGGCGGTATATCGCCGCCGCGTGACCTCAATCTGAATCTGGGAACGCAATACTACCGTGTGGATCTTCTCAACCTGATCGGCGTTCGCGACACGCAACTTGAACGCTAGCGTGGGAGCCGCCGCGAAGGGAACAACCTCAACCTTTTCGACCGTGACATCGAGATCAGGCATGGCACGTCTCCGAAGCTTGCGGCGATTTGGCTTTGAGATCCGCAAAGAACTGGCCGATCTCCCGCCAGACCTCGGCCCCCCCCCGACAAACCCTGCCAGCGGCTTCGGATCAGACCGACCAATGTAAAGCAGTGATCGATCGGCACCAAGTAGTATTCCGACTGCGAGAAACCGCGGCTGTGACCGATTCGATTCACCAGCAGCGCTTCAACATCCGCTTCCATCTCCTGGAGAACGGGATTTTCGAGCTCGATCTCGTCCCAGGTGTCGAATGACAATAGTGATTCAGTCGCTCCGGCAGGACTGGGATACAGCGCGATTACCCGGCCCTGCGGCGTGTTCTTGAAGAAGAACGCCATGTTGATGGGCATCATCAGCCTATCCCATTGGCTATCCGTCATGCGGAAATCCGGCAGGAAGCGGATGCGCCGGGGCACCCGTTTGTATTTCGTCTGGCCCCGATTGTCGAAGAGAATTGCGCAGGCGTCGCATGCGCAGTATCAGTTTGCGGCTAACCGGCTCGAGCAAATGCTGGTGATTCGCCGCTAATTCCTGGCTGCACATTTCGCACAACCTCGGCAGTGGCCGGACGCCGCACAAAGCTGCGCAGAACCCCAAATGAGTTGCCGGTCACAGAACCCCTTGCAACATCTCGAGCGGCACAAAGCCCGGCTTCTCTTCCGCTCCTTCTATGACCAGCGAAGTGATGTCAGGGGCTGCTTGATAAACCGCCGCTTCCACCTCTTCCCGCAAAGCTTGGCCCGTCGAGCCGCACCCGTGGCCGTTTGCCTGCAGCCGCAGCCGGACCGCGGCGTCCTGAATGCTCAACAATTTCACCTCACCGCCGTGCGCCCGCAAACGCGAGCGCGCTTTATCGAGAGCCTGCGCTAGCCGTGTCTCGAGATCCTGAGGGTGCAGACCGTAGAGCACGAGCAGACTCGACACTAGTTCGTCGCGAGAAAGGTTTTGGATCAGACTCTCACCAGCGTCGCCCATACCGCGCGTGAGTTCAAGCATTCGCTCGAGGGCAGCGCCGTGCAGATCCATCACCGTCTGAACCAGCTCCTGCGCTGTAGTCCGCACGGCGGGATCAGCAGCGGCCTCAATTTGGTGAACCAGCTCTTCGATGGACGCGAGCCGCTGCTGGAAATTCGGCTGGGGCATGTTAGCTCCTGTTAGCTATTTAGACCGAACATCGGCGAATGACGCGTCTCAAGGACCTTCCCGCCGCCATCGTACATGTGCACGCCACAGGGAAGGCAGGGATCGAAGCTTCGAACCGCGCGCATGATGTCGATTCCTTTGAACTTATCCCTCCCATTCTCCTCGAAAATCGGCGTGTTCTGTACAGCATCCTCATAGGGACCGGGCGTGCCATAGGAATCGCGCGGATTGGCGTTCCACGGCGTCGGCGGATAAGGATGATAGTTTGCGATCTTGCCGTTCTTGATCACGACGTGATGCGATAGCACTCCGCGCACGGCCTCATGGAAACCGCAACCGATCGCGTCATCAGGCACCTTGAAGTCTGACCAGGTTCGCGTTCTGCCGGCATGCAGCTCTTTAAGAGCCTGCTCGGCGAAGTGCAGCGCGGCAGCAGCGGCATATGCCTGGAAGTAAGTGCGGGCCCGGTCGCGTTCGATCGCGTTGCTCCACTTCGGAATCTTCCATTCGAACTCCACCTCAGGCTTGGACGCGGTCTTCGGCAGATAGATCTTGACACTCTTGCCGGTGGCCTTGATGTAGCCGATGTCTACCAGACCCGCGAGAGCCGTCGCCCAGAATCGGGCGATCGGCCCGCCGCCGGTGTCCAGTGCAAGATGATCGCCGGTTCGTTTGTCGAACCAGCGTGGAGACATCACCCACGTGTACTTCTCCTTGAAATTCCGCTTCTGCGGACGCGGAGTCGTGGTCTGGTTCCAGGGATGCCGCTGATCCACCGGGTTGCCCACGGGATCAGTCTTGACGAAGGTCTGGCCATCCTGCCAGTCGTCGTAATAGGAACTGCCGAGCAGGATGCGAATGTTGAGATTGATGTCCACCAGATCCGTGGTCACCAGCTCGCCGTCCACCACGACACCGGGCGTAACGAACATCTTGCGGCCCCAGTTGGTCATGTTCTTGTACGTGTAATCGCAGTACTCAGGATCATTGAAAGAGCCCCAGCACGCGAGAAGAATTCGCCGGCGGCCAACCTCTTCGTATCCCGGTAATGCCTCGTAGAAGAAGTCGAACAAGTCGTCGTGCAGCGGCACCACCTTCTTCATGAACTCAACGTACTTCATCAAGCGGACGATATAGTCAGTGAACAGTTGAACGGTGGGAACCGTGCCCACGCCACCCGGATAGAGCGTCGAGGGATGTACGTGGCGGCCCTCCATCAGGCAGAACATTTCCCGAGTCATCCGGCTCATTTGCAGCGCTTCGAGATAGAACTTACCCGTGAAGGGATTCAGCGCGCGCATGATATCCGCGATGGTCCGATAGCCGTGCAGGTTGGCATGCGGCGAAGACGTCTTTTCCGCTTTCGCCAGGACACCAGGATTGGTTTCCTTGACCATCTGCTCGCAGAAATCCACACCGACGAGGTTGTCCTGGAAAATGTTGTGGTCGAACATGTATTCGGCGGCCTCGCCCAGGTTGACGATCCATTCACCGAGCGCGGGCGGGCGCACTCCGAAGGCCATGTTTTGGGCATACGTCGCGCAGGTAGCGTGGTTATCGCCGCAGATGCCGCAGATGCGGCTGGTGATAAAGTGAGCGTCCCGCGGGTCCTTGCCCTTCATGAAAATGCTGTAGCCGCGGAAGATGGAAGATGTGCTGTGGCACTCGGCTACGCGGTGATTCTCGAAATCGATCTTCGTGAAAATGCCGAGGCTGCCCACGATCCGGGTAATCGGATCCCAGTTCATCTCCACCAGGTTTCCCGTTTTGCCGGGAGCGTCAACGTGGGGTGCTGTGATTGTGCTCATGTTAAATTCCTTTCTTCCTTAGAAGGCTCTCGGACTGTAACCGGTGGTCAACTCAGCGCGCGGATGCCGCCACTTCGGTTCCTTGTTGACGGTATCGTTCGTGAAAGAGCGAAGCGCGCGGACCGCTTTTCCGTATACGCCAATGGTGCCGGCTGAGACTCTCGCGCCAGGAGGCTCGTCCTTGAACGGCATGAACTTGTCGGGAAACCCAGGCATGGTACAGCCGATGCAGATACCGCCGACGTTCGGGCAGCCGCCCATCCCGTTCATCCAGCCGCGCTTGGGCACATTGCAGTTCACCACCGGACCCCAACAGCCCAGCTTGACGATGCACTTGGCCGAGTTATAACTCTCGGCGAAATCACCCTGCTCGTAATAACCGGCACGATCACAACCCTCGTGCACGGTTTTGCCGAACAGCCACTTCGGCCGCAATTGATCGTCCAATGGAATCATCGGAGCGATACCCGCGACCTGATACAGCAGGTAGAGCAGCGTCTCCATGAAATTGTCCGGTTGGACAGGGCAGCCGGGAACGTTGACGATGGGAAGCCCGGCTTTAGATCGCCAATCCCACCCGAGGTAATCGGCAAGACCCATGCAACCAGTTGGATTCCCCTCCATCGCGTGGATGCCCCCGTAGGCTGCGCATGTGCCGGCGGTAACGATCGCCAGAGCTTTCGGCGCTAGGCGGTCAATCCATTCGCAGGTCGTGATCGGCTGCCCGGTCTTCGAATCCGTCCCTAATGCAGCCCAATAGCCTTCTTTCTTGATCTTCTCGTTCGGGATCGATCCCTCGACCACGAGAACGAAGGGCTCCAGCTTCCCTTGCTCGGCAAGATGCCAATATTTGAGAAAATCATCGCCGTTTTCATAGGCGAGAACGGGGTTGTGAAGATGGACCTTGGGGAGGCCTGGAATTGCTCCCAGAACAACGTCTTCAATGCTGGGTTGAGTGGCGGCCGTGATTGAGATCGAGTCTCCATCGCAACCCAAGCCCGCCGTTATCCATAGAATGTGGACCTCGGCAACAGGCGACGGCTTCTGGGTCTTCCGGCCGTAAGGGACAGTTTCAGTGGGCATGACCTGGCTCCTTTTCGAACTCCGCGGTTCCGCAGTAAGTGGACGTGCTTTTCGCACGTTCGTTACCGCCTTATTGAACCGCTAAATGCGAGACATTCACAAGCGGAAAGAACCTAATTTAGCGTTCGTGGAAACCACCATCAGTGGCCTAGGAGATTCCCTGATGTAGCGTTTCTTCAAGCAACGTTTAGCTTGATTTGTCGGCAACCGTCCACTGAATCGCGCGTTGAAACAACTCACGCGCGTTTTTCAGGGACAGCTTGCCTTTAATGTGGGCTTGATAGGACTCGACCGTCTTCACACTGATGTGAAGTTCTTCGGCGATTTGGCGGGTTCCATGCCCTTCGCCGATCAACCGGAAAACCTCGAGTTCGCGATCTGTTAGATCCGCGATGGGAGATTCCTGTTGCTCCTGAGCCCCGCCCACCATTCGATGGAGCATCCGGTTCGCCATCCGATCGCTCACGTAGATCTCTCCGTTCAGATTCTGCGAATCGCAATCAGAACCCGCTCCGTCGCTTCCTGCTTCATGATGTAGCCGCTGGCGCCGGCGCGAACGGCGCGCTCCGAATACAGCGATTCATCGAGCATGGACAGAATCAGGACTGGCAGATGCGGATCGCGAGCGCGAATGTTCTTGAGTAGATCCAGACCGTCGGGACCATTGAGAGAAATATCCACGACGACTAGGTCGGGCTTGATCTCTTCGATCCGACGGAGAGCGGAACCGGCTTCTTCCGCGTCGCCGCAAACGGTGAGATCGGGCTCGCGATTGATGAGGAGCGCCAAACCCTGCCGGACAATGGGATGATCGTCCACGATGAAAATCGTTCGCCGCGTAACCCTCGTGGCGTAATTAAGTGACGCGGCAGGATGTGACGGGGCCTTAGGTTGCATAGTGCACCTCGGACAGGCCGTCGGCGATCGGGAAAAAACATCGCACCACCGTCCCGCTATTCGGTGATGATTGCACGCCCAGCGATCCACTGATCATTTTCGCTCGATAGTTCATAATTCGCAGCCCCAATCCGGCGTGATTCTTGGTTACAACCTCGAAGCCACAACCGTCGTCCCGGACCGTTAATACACCGCCGCCCTTTACCATCGCAAGCCCGATCGTAATATTTCTTGCGCGCCCGTGCTTTATCGCGTTGTTCACCGCTTCCTGCGCCAGCCGGTAAAGATGATCCGCGAGCACTTCATCATGAACGGGAACGGAATCGCGACACTCGAAACAGCAGCTCACGTGAAATAACTCGCTTACTTCGCCCGCCCAGTGCTCCAGCGCGGACATCAAACCGTGAGGCTCCGATCCCACGGGCAACAGCCCGCGTGCCAGCTCACGCGTCATTTTAATGGAATCGTTCACCAACCTGACGATCTTCGCGGCTTCCGCTGCTTCAGCCAGCGACGACTCGGCCAAACGCTGCTCGAGAACCTTGCCCATAAACGCGACCCCGGTGAGGTGCTGTCCCAGGCCGTCATGCAGGTCTTGACCGATTCTGCGGCGTTCCGTTTCACTGATTTCAAGAATAGTTTTCTCCAGCCGCTTGCGCTCGCTGATGTCGCGAATCGCGCTCGACACCAGCACGCCGTCTTCAGTGTCAAGCGGGCTAAGGCTGATCTCTACCGGGAACTCGTGCCCGTCCTTGTGTAAGCCGTACAGGTCCACGCCGGCGCCCATAGGGCGCACGTGAGGCTCGGAGAGAAAGTCTGTGCGGTGGCCCGGATGCTTGCCGCGCAAACGCTCGGGCACCAGTTTCTCGACCTCCTCGCCCAAAAGCTCCTGCCTGCGGTAGCCAAACAATTTCTCCACCTGTGCGTTCACCAGGACGATCTTCCCGGTCTGGTTCACCACCACGACTGCATCGGGCGCGGCCTCCAGCAGGCCCCGGAACTTCGCTTGTGCCTTCCTCTGCTCCGTGACATCGATCCCCTAAACAATAATGTAAGTTGGCGTTTGCGTGGTTCCGTGTAAGACCGCGGCCGACCACGCAATAATTCTCTGGTTGCCGTCGCGCGTGACCCAACGGCTTATCTGGAGGAACAAGTCCCTGAACTCGGCGGCATCTTCCGGGGCCACAAACAGATCCCAGAGAGCGCTGCCTCTGGATTCCTCCACCGAATAGCCGGTCATCTGCTCGCAAGCGCGGTTGAAGCGCACGATCCGTCCTTCCCGATCCAGCACGATCACCAGCGCGCCCACCGTATCGAAAATCGCCGAGACGACGTTGCGCTCTTCTTGAAGCGCTTCCTGCACCTGTTTGAGCTCGGTAATGTCGAACCCTACGCCGTGAATGAACCAGGGCTCGCCGTCGTCCCGGCGAACCAGCCGGGCCTCACAGTGAAACCAAACGACCCGCCCGTCGCGTGCCATGACGCGATACGACGATCGCAGAGGCCTCCCGGAGAGAAACATTTCCGCCGCTTCCTCGCACCAGCGAGTCTTATCCCCAGGATGGATCTGTTGATACCAGCGAACCGGATCTTCCAGCCATTCTTTCTGCGAGAAACCGAGCGTCGCTTCAATTTGCGGACTTACATAAGCCTCGCCGATCCCCTGATCCAAGTACGCCATAAACACAACCGCGGGAATCTGGTCGAGCAGGACTCTATATCGGGCTTCAAGAGTCGCCCCAGCACCCGCCGGACTCCGCATGGATTGTGGACCGTCCGGCGCAGTCTGAAAAAATACACTGGCCAAGCTGGTCAGAACCGCTTCAGCATCGCTGATACCCGCCTTCATCGGTCCGGTCGCCCCCTCCAACTCGGCTCCTTGTTCAACGATGCTTGGGTGAACCTTCGGAGGGCATGAATCGCGCGGCCATAAGTCATCACCGCTTTGGAAGAGAGTAACGATCCGGGCGGCTGATTCATGAAGGGCATGAATTTATCGGGGAAGCCCGGCATGGTGCATCCGATGCAAATTCCGCCCACGTTCGGGCATCCTCCGATTCCGGCCATCCAGCCTCGCTTTCCGACATTGCATTGGACAACCGGGCCCCAACACCCCAGCTTCACGATGCAGGTTCGCGATCCGTACTCCTCGGCGAACTCGGCCTGCTCGTAATACCCGCCCCGGTCGCATCCTTCGTGAACCGTCTGCCCAAACAGCCAGGTGGGCCGCAACGCCTCATCAAGTGGAATCATCGGCGCTCGCCCGGCGGCCATGTGGAGCAGGTAGAGCAAGCTCTCCATGAAGTTATCGGGTTGCACAGGACATCCAGGAATGCACACGATCGGGATATCAGCCTTCGACTTCCACTTCCATCCGAGGTAATCGGCCAGGCCCTTGCAGCCGGTCGGATTGCCTTCTATGGCGTGAATTCCGCCGTAAGTCGCGCACGTTCCAGCCGCCATGACGGCCCAGGCATTCAGCGCCAGCCGGTCGATCCATTCGCAAGTAGTGATCAGCTGACCGGTTTCGTGATTGGTTCCGAAGGAGGCCCAATAGCCCTCGGCTTTATTGGTTTCGTCGGGAATCGATCCCTCCACGACCAGAATGAACGGGTCAAGCGCGCCCTTCGCGGCCCGGTGGAAACGCTCTAGAAACTCGTCCCCGTTTTCGTACGCGAGGAATAGATTGTGAAAGTTGACTTTCGGTATCCAGGGTAAATTTCCGAGGACAAGATCCTCGATGCTCGGCTGCGTCGCGGCCGTCATTGCGATGGTGTCGCCATCGCAGCTCAGACCGGCGTTGAGCCAGAGAACGTCGATCGCTTCGATCGGAGACGATGTATGCACTGTATCCGGCTACCTGACAGGATTCTATCCATTGCTATCCGGGTCGCGGCGATCGTACCGATCACATAACATAGATGATGGTCTGAATCGATCCCGGCAAAAGGGGGGACTAAATGATGCCGCGAATTGCAATCTTGTGCATGTGGATGGCCGTGGGCCATGCCCAATCGATCCCGGCAGGCACTCAAAAAGGGGAGTGGCCAGCGTACGCGGGAGACCTTCGCAATTTCCACTATTCGCCGCTTGATCAAATCAGCGCGGCGAATTTCAACCAATTGGAAATTGCCTGGCGATTCAAGACCGATAACCTGGGCAATCGTCCCGAATACAAATTCGAGGGAACGCCGCTCATGGTGAAAGGCATCGTCTATACGACTGCCGGTTCGCGCCGGGCCGTAATCGCGCTCGACGCCGCAACCGGCGAATTACTGTGGGTGCATGGCGAGGCCGAGGGAGCGCGTGGCGCAGCCGCTCCCCGCCAGCTTTCTGGCCGTGGCGTCTCGTATTGGACCGATGGCAGGGAAGAACGGATCCTGTATGTGACGCCCGGCTACCGGCTCGTCTGCCTGAATGCGAAAACGGGAGCGCGCATCACCAGCTTCGGTCAGGACGGCAGCGTCGATATGAAGCAGTTCGCGGTGTACGGAACCGGCCAGCCGATCGACCTGACGAACGGGGAGATCGGCTTGCACGCGACGCCGGCAGTGACCAAGAGCGGGATTGTCCTGGTGGGCTCCGCGTTTCGCGAAGGTGGAACTCCGAAGACGCACAACAACACCAAAGGGATGGTCATGGCCTTTGATGTTCACACCGGTAAAAAACTTTGGCAATTCAACACCATTCCGCGGCCCGGCGAATTCGGCAATGAAACCTGGCTGAAGGAATCCTGGGCCGTCAACGGCAATACGGGAGTATGGTCGCAGATCGCTGTGGACGAAGATCTCGGGCTGGCGTATCTGCCGGTGGAAACGCCGAGCAGCGATTTCTACGGCGGACATCGGCCTGGAAACAATCTGTTCGGCGATTCGCTGGTTTGTATCGATCTTAAAACCGGGCAGCGCAAGTGGCATTTCCAGTTGGTGCACCATTCCATCTGGAACATGGATATCGCGGCCGGTCCGGTGCTTGCGGATATTGTAGTGAACGGCAAACCGATCAAGGCGGTCGCCACGTCGAGCAAGCAGGCGTTCATGTACGTGTTCGACCGAGTTACGGGTCAGCCAGTCTGGCCCATCGAGGAACGGCCCGTGGAGAAGGGAGATGTCCCTGGCGAATGGTACTCGCCGACGCAACCCTTCCCCACCAAGCCTCCCGCGTTTGACTATCAAGGCGTCACCATCGACAATCTGATCGACTTTACGCCTGAGCTTCGCGCCGAAGCGACACGGATGGCATCGAAATACAAGCTCGGCCCAATCTTCACTCCGCCGGTGGTGAGCAAGGCCGATGGCCCAATCGCGGCCTTTCGATCCTCGGGCGGAATGAACTGGCCCGGCTTCTCTTACGATCCGGAAACGCATATCGCCTACGTGCCTTCGTTCATATCCTTCCCCGCGGTTGGGCTTTTACCGTCGCCAAACCAAGCGTTTTCGGACATCGACTATGTAGAAGGATTCGCAGGGACCGGGGTTCGCTACGTTTCAGGTCCAGGCGAGAACGTGGGATCGGATGCGCCTCGTCCCGCGAGGACACCCGCACCCGCGACTGAGGGCGGCCGGGGTGGAGCGCTTACTCCGCAAGGCCTCCCGCTATTGAAGCCGCCTTACGGCCGTATCACCGCGATCAGTTTCGACACCGGAGATTTCGTCTGGCAGATCGCGCACGGTGACACTCCGGATTACGTCCGCAACCATCCAGCGCTGAAGGGATTGAACATTCCACGCACGGGGCAGTCCGGTTATGTGGGTGTCCTGGTAACGAAGACGCTGGTGATCGCGGCCGATCCGCAGTTCACCACCACTCCGGAACATCCGCGTGGGGCGATCCTGCACGCCTACGAGAAAGCGACGGGAACAGAAGTTGGCAGGGTCTACATGCCCGCGCCGCAGAGCGGATCGCCGATGACTTACGCGGTCAACGGGCGTCAATACATCGTGATCGCGACCAGCGGAGGCAATTATTCAGGTGAACTCCTCGCGTTCCGGTTGCCGGAATAAAGTTGCGAGTTCGGTCGCGAGCCCGGTCACTTCGCCGGTTGCTGCAACAGCTTGAGCCGAGCCACTTCGGCGCATTCCTCAGTGACTTTGAAATACCGCGCTACGGCCTCTTTTCCGATGTCGAACGTATGCGGCTCGCCTGGCTTGCGCGCGGCGAGCATCTTGATTTTCGGAATCGCGTTATCGAATTCCGTATGGTTTGACATCAGGATAGTGGCGTTCGCTGCCGCCGCAGCCGCGGCCATCTTCCGCTGAGACCGGATGTAAATATCGAAGTTCGGCACCGTGCTGGGAAAGTTGAACGCCGTACCGCCCGAATAGGCCACGTTGAGCGGCTTGCCATTATCCTTCACCGTGAAGGTCATGGATAAAGTCCCCGGCGTATGGCCCGGTGTGGTGACAATGGTTACCGACGTGTCGCCGAGCGTGATCTTCTGGCCGTCGTCGGCGACGATGTCGCGCTTCGGCTTTCCTTCCGGGTAACCGTTTACGGATTTTTCGATTGAATTCCAATCGGGCTCGCCCATGACGATGTGGGATCCGAACCGCTCCTGCAGCAGCTTGGCTCCCCCCACGTGATCGCCATGCGCGTGGCTGATGATCACGTACTTGATCGTCGCCGGATCGAGGCCGAGTTTCTTCAAGCCGCCAACGATCTCCTCCTCGGAGTTGTACGTGAACAGCGTGTCAATGATGATGATGCCCGCGCTGGTGGTCAACGCCCACGAAGAGTGAATCTTTGAGCCAACGAAGTAGAGGTTGTCGAACACCTTGGCAGGTTCGATGAACCAGGTGTCACGCGCGGGTGGGCGGCCGGGCGCCGCGTCTCTAACACCGGAGACGAAAGGCGGGGCAACGCACAACCGGGCCAGCGTTCCGGTGAAGTCGAATCCGGCGGCGTTTCTGGCCGCGATCAAATGGGCTTCGATCGTGTCCGGGGTATTCTGCGCAAACGCGCATACGCCGCACACGCTGAAAAAAATGGCGAGCATTGCGCCGGTGTTGGTAGGCTGATTCTTCATGGCTGACCTCTTGAGAGCTTTCTAGATCTTATAGCAAACGAGGGCAGTCCAGTGCTTTTAGTGCGTCAGATCGTAAATGAAATAATTCATCGCGATCCGATAGGCTAGTGACGCCCACTTCTCGGGATACCGCGGATCGTCCGACCACTCCCACGCATCGCCCAGATCCATGTTGTGGCAGATCGCCACCATGACGCGGCCTTTATCGTCGTAGATCGCCCGCCAGTGGGGCGTCTTGCCGGTCTCCCCCGCTTCATTAGTACGGTGGCTGTAATACCACTGCCAGCCGGGAACTTGGAAACGATCGGATAAATCATAAATCGTGTGAAAGATCGGATCCGAGTCCGGCAGGTCCTGGATGGGACGGTCCGGGAAAACCTTGCTCATGCTGGCCGTGAAAACCTGCCACTCGCTGACGACGTTATGATACGGCTCGTCCCCGTGAAAGTCGTCGACCATCAGGAAGCCGCCGCGCAGTAGAAAGTCGCGCAACTGAGCAGCCTGATCGTCGGGGAGGGCCCAGTGGCCGACTTCGACCGCATACATCATCGGCCAGTTGTACACGTCGTCGGTGCCGTCGAGATCGACGACTTGCTCCACGGATCGCGTATCGATTCGCGTCAACCGGCGCACGCCCTGGAGCAGATGCCGGTCCGAGCGCGGAGCGTCGATGGTCCAGTTCAGATCTTTTTGGCCGCGAAAACGCGCGTACACACTGGGATAGCGCAGCCGTGCGCGGGTCCACTCGGCTTTCTGGTTCCAGTCCGGGGGAAGCGGGAAATCCTCGTATTCGGAGGCTTCGTATTGCTGGAAGGGCCGCTGCGCGCGTAAGACCCCCCAGACGCCCAGAGCGGCAGCGGCCAGCAATAATACAGAACGGAATCGCATGCAGCCTCCGGCTGTGATCAGATTATCACGAGCCGCACGGTTCCCGGCCAGCTAGTACTCAGCGTTAGTACGTACCGCTTGACGCGGCCCTTCCCTTTCGTGTCATTATTAAACAAGATCTCATGAAACCGTTTGGAATACTCGGAGGATGGTTGGTGCTGGTCTCGTCGGCATTGGCTGGGCCGCTTCCGACCTGTGTCAACGGGACATATGCCTCCTACGAAGCTTTGAGCAGCGGCTGCGTGTTGGGGAACCTTCTGTTCACCAACTTCAGCGATATCGAATTTTCCGTGGCGCCAGCGCTTATTCTCACTCCCGCTTCAATCACCGTGATGCCGGATTCTTTCCCTCTCGATGAAGGGCTCGATTTTAATGCGTCTTGGATTGTGACAGGGACGGGCGAGCTGGAGTCGACTCTAACCTATGAGGTGCAGACCCTCAACAGCGCCGCTACGCTCAACGGGATCAGTTTGTCCTTCAACGGCGTCGGCTCCGGCGGCGGAACGAGCACCGACACAGAGACCTACTGTATTGGGAGCGCTCTTGGGACAGCTAGTTGCCCGACCACGAACCAGACCATCTCGGTGAGCAACGGTAGTGACGGTCCCTTCAGCCAGTCGTACTCGCCGACCAGCGTATTATCGATTTCCAACCAGATAATCGTTGCGGCCAACGGCGGCATGGCCACTATTTCCGACGTGAACGATAACTACGCCCAATTATCCTCCATTCCTGAGCCCGCGTCCCTAGCGCTCCTCGGCGGCGGATTAATCGGGATTGGTCTGTTGCGTAACCGCAGGCGGCGGTAGTCACTCTCTTTCGCGACAACCGCGGCTCAGTGAGCCGATAACCGAGCCGTGCGCGTCAGCAAGCGGTTCTTGTCCGGGGGAAGCGGGAAATCCTCGTATTCGGAGGCTTCGTACTGTTGGAAGGCGGCTGCGCGCAAGCCCCCCGGACGCCGAGAGGGCGGCGGCCAGCAATAATGCAGAACGGAATCGCATGCAGCCTCCGGATGTGATCAGATTATCACGAGCCGCTCGGTTCCCGGCCAGCTAGTACTCAAAGCAAGTACTCAGCGTTAGTACGTACAGAGCTTGACGCCCAAATGCCTTCCCTGTCATTATCAGCGAACCTGATGAAATCGTTTACAATCTTCGGAGTAGGGTTCGCGGTGTTTGCTTCAGCCTTGGCGGGGCCGATTCCAACCTGTGTCACTGGTACATATGCCTCCTACGAGGCTTTGACTAACGGCTGCGTTGTGAATAATCTTCTGTTCACCAACTTCGCCGATACCGAAGGATCCACGTCGCCCGCAGTTAGTCTTACGAGCACTGCCATCACGGTGGAGCCGGATTTCTTCCCGCTCGATGGTGGGCTTGACTTCAAAGCGTCTTGGTCTGTGTCCGGATCGGGATCGCTGGTTTCGACGTTAAGTTATGTCGTGCAGACTTTCGACGGATC
>JBEKBK010000149.1:0-16346 GCA_050015435.1 Bryobacteraceae bacterium | reverse complement strand
GATCCGACATTAGATCCTCCTTGGGTTGGTCATCAAGCCACCGGAGGAGGATCTTACTCCCGGAACGGTCAAACCTTTGCAAGTCTCACTGGTCGAACCAGTGGCTTACCAATTTCAGTTATTCGGGCTCAATGCCGGCGCCGGCCACGCCGTGAATGTCATCCTGCACTTCGACCGTAATCCTTTTCCTCAGGCTGCTCCAGATGACGAAACAGAAATGGCGTTCGGCGTTTGTAGCCGGGGTCTTCGCGGTACACCCGCTGCACGTGGAATCCGTGGCCTGGATCGCGGAGCGCAAAGACGTCCTCAGCGCGTTTTTCCAGATGCTCACGTTGCTGCTCTATGTGCGATATGCGAAGAAGCCTCAGCCGCGGAGATACGCGGTGATGGCGCTGGCGTTCGCGCTCAGTCTCCTCGCTAAACCAATGGCGGTCACCCTCCCCTTCGTTCTTCTTCTCTTGGATTACTGGCCTTTGCACCGCATGGAATCCGGACCAGGACAGCAGTTGCTTATAGAGAAACTTCCTCTCCTGGCAATGTCCATAGCCGCGAGCGTGCTCACGTTTTTTGCGCAGCGAACCACAGCCATCGTCACGCTGGCACGCCTGCCTCTTGCCGAGCGGCTTGCGAATGCGGTGTTTGCTTATCTGGCTTACATCGGGAAGGCCTTCTGGCCCACCGGTCTCGCGGTGCTCTACCCGATTCAGAAGCCTCCGTCCCTTGGCGTGTTCGCCGCCATGCTGATCGTGAGTGCCGTGACCATTGCAGCCGTGTTGGGCATCCGCCAGCGGCCCTATTCGTTCGTGGGTTGGTTCTGGTATCTTGGCATGCTCGTGCCCGTCATAGGATTGGTACAGGTCGGCTTCCAGTCCATGGCCGATCGGTACACGTACGTTCCGTTCGTCGGCCTCTCGATTGCGTTGGTCTGGACCCTCGGAGAGATCTGCGACAGTAAGCCCACGCTTCAGCGGGCAGCGATCGCGAATGGAATGCTCGTGCTGGTGGCACTAAGCGCGGGCGCACACCTGCAGGCGAAATACTGGAGGACCAGCGTTACTCTGTATCAGCACGCGCTCGCCGTGACTAAGGGAAATTACGTCATACAGAATAACCTGGGAGTCATTTTCGAGACCGAGGGGCAGGAAGAAGAGGCGATCGATCTATTCAGACAGGCGATCGCGGCCGCGCCCGATTATCCTCAGGCCCTAAACAACCTTGGAGCCATCCTGGGCCAGCGGGGGAAAAATCCGGACGAGGCCATCGAATTGCTGCGGCGCGCGGTAGCGGCTGATCCGGGTTACGCTGCCGCCCGCTCCAATCTTGGGCACACGCTGTTGCAGTCGGGCCAACTGGATGAATCGTTCGCTCAACTCTCCCAGGCTCTCCGGCTGTCGCCGGACGCCGCACGGATTCACGCCGACCTGGGTGTGTTGGCGAGCCTGAAGGGGAACCTGGAGGAATCGAGGCAGCAGTTGCAGGAGGCGGTACGCCTGGAGCCAAACGATGCTGACGTCCAAAGCAACCTTTGTATTATTCTGCTGCGGTTGAACCATCCTGACCAGGCCCTGATCGCGTGCAATGCGGCGCTCAAGATAAACCCCAACCACCCCGGGGCGCGCGCCGCGCTCGCGAATCTCCGGCGTACTCGCCACCCGTGACGAGGGTTACTTATGACGGTAGGTGATTCTGCCCTTGGTCAGGTCGTACGGCGAGAGTTCCACGGAAACCCGATCGCCATTCATCACTTTGATCCGGTTGCGCCGTAGTCTACCTGCCAAGGTCGCAAGCACTTTCTGGCCTGCCTCCAGTTGCAACTGGAACATACCTGCCCTGAACTTCTCTACGACGGTCCCGAAAACTTCAATTCCTGGCTCTTTTTCGTCCTCGCCGGGCCGCGGGACGCTCGATGCTGGTTTATGATTCATTTTCATGTTGGACAAACCTCTTTCTGTAACGTTGAAGGGCGGCTATTTTGTTGCCGCCACCCTCCCTCGGATTTGATTTTTAAAATTAGTAACGATTGTTGCGGCGTTGACCACCACCGAAACCGCCGCCACCGCCGCTGCCACGATCGCCTTTGGGGTGCGCCTCATTTACGTTGAGCGCCCGGCCATCGAGGTCCCTGCCATTCAGCTCGTTGATCGCCCGATCGGCCTCCGCATTGTTGCTCATCTCAACGAATCCGAAGCCTCTGGCTTGCCCGGTGTCCCGGTCGGTAATGAGGTTCACGCGGTCCACCGTGCCGTATGCCTGAAACACAGACCTGACTGCGTCTTCGGTCGCGCCGAAACTGAGATTTCCCACAAAAATATTCTTCATTTATATCCTTTTAATTTGACAAAACAGTGAATCGAGGCAGGATCGGACAAGGGCGGTTGGGCCGGACTATCGAAAGATGCCAAAACAATCAAACTACATCTCTATGATGACATGAAACCACCCAGGGCGCAATCCGGATCGAGAATGTTGCGCGCCTGCGGCACGGGTGATACCATCCGATTGATCAATGGCAACCGAAAACATTCTCGCCCTTCTCATCGCCGAACGCGACAAGCTGAATAACGCAATCGAAGCCTTGTCCGGCCCCAAACGCCGTGGACGTCCGCCGGGTGTCAAAACCAGCGCTTCAGCGAGTGCTGAAGCCACGAGTCCGGCGCCGCGTAAGGGCCGCACCTTCACAGCGGCGCAACGCAAGGCCTTCGGGGAGCGGATGAAAGCTTATTGGGCCAAGCGAAGGAAGAAGAAGAGCTGAGCGCCTCCGGCGCGCCCTTGTAGCCCCTTGTTCCGGCGTGCGAAAAGCGGTATACGGAAGCATGCTTTCCCGATTTGCGGTGCTCGCACTTCTGGCAGGTCCATGCTCCGCGCAAGACCCCGCCCGGATGGATCAAATCGTAACGTCCTACGTGGCCGACCACACCTTCATGGGATCGGTACTGGTCGCGCGGGGCTCCGAAGTGGTCTTCAGTAAAGGCTATGGCTCCGCGAATCTGGAATGGGATGTGCCCAATTCGCCGGCCACAAAGTTTCGGCTAGGCTCGATCACCAAGCAGTTTACGGCGGCCTCGATTTTGCTGCTCGAAGAGCGCGGCAAGCTGAACGTCAACGATCCGGTGAAGAAATATATGCCGGATGCCCCCGCTGCGTGGGACAAGATCACCATCTTTCACGTTCTCACCCACACCTCGGGAATTCCGAACTTTACCAGTTTTCCGGATTATGCCAAGCTCGACCGTTCGCCACCACGGCCGAACAGTTGGTAACGCTTTTTCGCGACAAGCCGCTGGACTTCGAGCCCGGCGAAAAGTTTAGCTATAGCAATTCGGGGTACGTGCTGCTTACGTATCTGATCGAAAAAATAACCGGCGGCAGCTACGAGACTTTCGTTCGCGAAAATATCTTCACGCCCCTGGGAATGAAGGATTCCGGCTACGACTCCAACTCTGCCCTGCTTCCCCATCGGGCTTCCGGATACGTGTTCAGCAAGGACCGGTTCGAGAACGCGGGCTTCGTTCACATGAGCGTTCCGCAGGGCGCGGGCGCACTCTATTCCACCACTGAAGACCTGTTGAAGTGGGAACAGGCTTTCTTCGGCGGCAAGGTGCTGCGCGCCGCGTCGCTCGAAAAAATGACCACGCCGTTCAAGGTTAGCTACGCGTTCGGCTTGCAGGTCGACATTGTTGGCGGACGTAAGGTGATCGAACACGGCGGCGGCATCGAAGGATTCAATACACAACTGTCGTATTATCCGGAGGACAAGCTGACGGTTGTGGTGCTAGGGAACGTGAATGGGAATGCGCCCGCGACGATCGCGACGAAACTGGCCGCATTGAGCCATGGCGAAAGTATCATACTGCCGGCTGAGCGGAAGGAGATCACTCTCGATTCCCGGGTATTGAGTCACTATGTGGGAGCCTACCAGATGGGTTCGGGAGTCAATATGCTCATCACTTTGGAGAAGAGTCAGCTGTTCTCCAAATTAGGTAATCAGCAGGCTATCCCGATCTTCCCGGAATCGCAGACCATGTTCTTTCCGAAAGTGGTTGACGCCGAACTCGAATTTTCGGAAGAAGACGATCAGGGAAGGCCCAGCCGATTGATCCTTCACCAGAACGGCCACGATATGCCGGCGAAGCGCTTGGATGAAATCGAATCAAAACGACTCGTGGATGAGGCTGCCGCCTCGGCTGAAGCGATTGCGAAAAGGTTCAAAGAGCAGGAGCCAGCGCCGGGAAGCGAGGCTGCATTGCGCCGGAGTATCGAGGAACTGCGCTTGGGCCAGCCGGATTATTCCCGCATGGGTCCGGAGATTGCAAACGTTACCCGCCAACAACTACCGATGCTAACATCGACCATAAAGCAACTCGGCACAGTGCAATCAGTGAAGTTCACGGGAGTCGGCCCGGGCGGCCGCGACATTTACGAGGTGAGGTTCGAGAACGGCCTGACGGAATTCCGGATCGCGATGACTGCGGACGGAAAAATTGACGGCATTGGCCTTCGGCTCCAGGGAGCTGCGGTGCAAAAGTAGTTATCTGGGGCCCTCGACGAAACCCAGTTCTTTCCAAAGGCTGTCCCACCACCAGATCCCCTAAGCAGCCTCTTCCGGCAAACGGTAGCCAAGCTGGTGCGCCAGTGCGATCACCTGACCGCGGTGATGTGCGTCGTGGGCGAACATGTACCCGAACATGGTCGCGCCGGCGGGCCACACTGGCGCCCAAGTGCCGCGGGAAAATTTGGCGACGCGCCGGTCCGGACTGTCCGACAACGCCTCCTTAAGCATTTGGAGGCAGCGCGCAGGGCTTCTTCGATGCGCGATAACGGTTTTGTTTAACGGTGCAGCGAGCAGGATCAAGCGGCGCAGGGCACTTGAGATGAGGCGCGGAATACTTCAGCCAAACTAAGCGGCTGTTGTGCAGATGGGCAAATATGGCCACGATCGTGCGGCCTTTCCCGGCGCTTCAGGCCGGGAGGCGCAGCTCGCCACGCGCGCGCATCCAGGTGCTGCAGCAAAAGCTGATTCATCCGGTCATTGACGGCGTATGTTTCCAGCAAGACCTCGCGCAACACTTTCTGAGATTCTCGCACGGCGCGCAGCCTCATGACTCTGGCCAGGATGTTGGTGATCAGGGGGCCCGAGCATCCCAGCCACGGTTGAATGGATTGGCGAGCAGCCTCAACTACGGCCCCTGCGGCTTGGTGAATCCAATAAGACCGGGGTAAATCCAGATGCCGCCGGCCACGACCAACAGGACAACCGAAGCGATGCCTAACACCTTTGCCACGGATGCAAGCCGTTCGACTTTTGCGATGAGCTCCTGTTGCTCAGCGGCCTCCTTGGCCTCACCTTCGCTGAGGAGCAGAGTATCTTCCTCATTGATCCCCACAAAAGATTTCCAGATCATCACCGCGACGAACGCGACGGTCACCGCTGCCCAAACGATCAGAACCGACGTGAGAAGCACTCGATATCACCTCCTGTCTTCTAGAGAACTCGCGCAAAGCGAAGTGCGGCGCACCGTGCGCTATCTCAAACAAAACATATTATTGACGGAGAAGACCGAAGTCAAGCCCTATGGATCAAAAGGTGAATTTCACTGCCACCTGCATCAACCGGGGCGGCGCAGCTTTCACCACCTGCCCGAACAAAGGGCTGTCGATATTGCCGTTAACGGCTGCGGGTCCGAAAAACTGAGTGTGATTGAAAGTGTTGAAGCTCTCGAGGCGAAATTGCAGCGCCTTTGCTTCAGAAAACCGGAAACTCCTCAGCAACGCGATATCGGAGTTGAACATTCCAGGACCATAAAATGACCGTCGCGAGGCGCTGCCCGGAGTGCCCAGCGCGTTCACGCGGAACGCCGCCAGGTTGAAGTACGGCATCCCGTTCCGAGGATTCCCGTTCAGTTGCAGCGGCGCTCCGTTATAGTCCGGCAAATCCAGGCTGTAGTTATTCACGCCGTTGGGAATGCTCCCCATCAACGAGTTGTCGCCATTGCTCTTCAGAGTCACCGGGAAACCGGTGCTCGCGCGGGTGATTCCCGAAATCGCCCATCCCCGAGTCAATGGCTTCGCGTGGCTCGATAAGCGATCGAGCGGAAGCTGATACTCGTAACTCGCCACCAGGTTCTGCGTTAAATCGAAAGCGGAAAGCGCCCTAGTCTCACTGAAATCGTAGGGATTGACAGGGTCGGAGAGCGCCGACGCCTGATCGATGGATTTGCTGTACGTATATCCCACCAGGAGCGAAAAGCCGTTCGCCGAATGCCGCAGCGTGGCTTGAAAGGAATTGTAGTTCGAATTGCCGATGCTCGCGTCGTAGTCGTCATTGGCGTAATCTGGCCCCAGGCCCTGGCGGGTGCCGTTCACGACCTGCCCGGATGCCGTGGTGTACACCCCATTTTCGGAGAACGGCCCGCACGTGGACGAACCCCGGGCGACCGCGCCCGGCTGGCTCAAGGCAAGGCAGAGCGCAGGATTGCCGGGGTTAGAGGAGTACACCACCAGCAAATGATGCGCCTGCGATCCGACGTAACTCAAGTTCACCAGAGTGGACGCGCCCATTTGGCGCTCGATCGAGAAGAAATAATTCTCCGCGTAGGGAATCGTGTTCCATGGCGGCGGAGCAGTCATTCCCGCGATTGGTTCAAACTGGGTGAAATTGATGTTCGCGTCCGGATTTCCAGGCGTGTGTCCATTCAGAGCTGGAAACGTCAGCGGAAACGGGTTGCCGAGAAACGAACCGTTCGATGCAGTGATGAAAGGCGTCGCGAACAGGGGTGGTCCCGGGCTCGTATAGCTCAAGCCATACGGAGGCTGAGGCTCATCGAACGCCATTACGTTGCCCTGAATCACGGAATTATAGATACCGTATCCTGCGCGGATGCTGGTTTTCCCAGGTCTTCCGAGGATCTTTCCCAAGAGTCCGTCGCTCTTGCCAGGCGACCACGCAATGCCCAGCCGCGGAGAAAAACGGTTCTTTGACGGCACCAGCGTGTTCGGAACTCCTGCATCTCCTGGATACACGAGCCCGACCGGAGCAAGCGGATAGACCCTCGACTGTTCTCCCGGAATGAATGTTGGAATCTGGTTGTATTTCTCCGACCAATACTCCATCAGTTCCCAACGAACTCCATAGTTCAGCGTGAGATTGGACCGGATGCGCCAGCTATCCTGTACGTAAGCTCCGGCGTACTTGTGGCGTGGATAATACGCCTGAGCGTCGGCCTGGTTGTAATTGCTGGCTACGCCGATCAGGAAATCCGCGAAATCGATACCAGTCTCCGAGCCGGAGAACAGGAACGATCCATTGAAGGTTGGATTCGGGTTAACATTGACCTGCTCGAAGCTGGCGGAGACGCCCGTCTTCAGAGTGTGTTCTCCGAACACTTTCGAAAAACCGTCATTCGCGGAAAACGTATTGTTGGCCTGCTTCAGATTGGTGATGGGCGTACCCACGACGAACGAATTGAAGATGAGGTTCTCGACGCCTTCAATCTGCGGCGCCAGCGGAACGATTCCGGGTGTTCCAACGCCGGTGACGAAGCCTTGAGAAGCAAGGCTCGGTCCGACGCCGCCTGCGGGCTGCCCCACGTTGTTCGAATCCCGCATGTAACTCAAGCGAATTTCGTTGACGGCCGTGGAGCTGAATGGCTTGGTGTCGCCGATAGTGAACACCTGCCCGCGCCCTAACGTCAGGGCGTTGAAACCGGGAACGCTGGCGCCACCTTGGCCCGTCGGGTAGGGATTGTTCAAGTGGTAGTCGTCGAAAAAGTAGTACGCCGAGAGCAGACCCCACCGTCCCACCTCACCGTCAATGCGGAGGCTGCCTTTGTCGTCGCGCACTTTCTCTCCCTCCGCGCCAGTCGAGAACGTGGTCGGGCCATCATTCGGAAGCGGAATGTACTGGAGCAGATCCTGGGCTGGCGATGACCACACCTGTTTCGGAATGATCAGATTCGGAAACACGCTCGAGTACGGCTCATTCGCCGTTACGGTGTAGCCCAGCTTTTGCGAAAGCAGGTTTGCCAGATACGGCCCGCTTACCGCGCCCGTTAACGCACCCTGCTCACCCTGAAAGTTGCCCGAACGCTCCGCGAGCGAAGGAACCGATATCAGACCGGTGTCGATACCCTGATTCGTGCGCGTGCCCTGATAGTCGGCGAAGTAGAACACCTGATCCTTCTTGATGCGCCCGCCCAAGGTGCCGCCGAATTGGTTCTGACGGTAGAAGCTCCGGTCGGGGGAAAAGAAATTGCGCGCATCGAGATCGGTGTTCCTCAAGAATTCGAATCCGCTGCCATGCAGCTGATTGCTCCCGGATTTGGTCACCACATTGACAATGCCGCCGCTATAGTTGCCGTACTGCGCGTCGAAGTTGTTGGTCAGGATGCGGAATTCCGCAATCGAATCGAGATTGGGAACGATGGCCGTGCCGCCATTCATCAGTTCCTTGACGTCGGCGCCGTTGATCATGAAGCCGTTGGCGTCTTCGCGCTGCCCGCTGATCGACTGATTGCCCGCGTTCAGGGCTCCCGAAGGAGCAATGGCGACGCTGGCGCCCGCCATAACAATCGAGTCAGGCGTCTGGGTTGTCATCGGCACGATCCCCGGCTGCAGCGCCAACAGGTCCGTGAAACTCCGGCCGTTCAGTGCCACGGAAGTCATCGAGGAGCCCGTCACCACTTCGCCCACCTGCGTGCTCTCCGTTTGGACCTGCATCACGTTATCTGAAACCGTGACTTCCTGACTCTGCACCGCCAGTTCGAGCTGTACATCTTCCTTCAATGCGCTATCTGAATTGATCGCGATACCTGTGCGCTTCAAAGCGCGAAACCCGGGCGACTGGAATTCGAGCTCATAAGTTCCAACCGGCAGGCTGGGAAAGGCGTATACTCCACGGTCGTCGGTGACGGCACGGTTCTGGATTCCTTGCGCTGTGTTGGTAGCGATCACCGCGACGCCGGCCATCACCTGGTCCGTCGGATCCTTGACTGTGCCTGTAATGCTGCCGTTGACTGCGCCCCACAACACGGCCGCATGCCAGGCGAGGAGAGTCACTGCCAAAAGCGCAAAGGGTGCGGCGCGCACCTCGAAGCCGGGCAAGGAACCGATCGCGCCGCATTCCGTTTTGCGAGAAATCTTACCAGGATGCTGAAAAAGGCCAACCCATCGCCTGACACAGATGAACCCGGATAGACACAGATTGAAAAGAATTGGCTTATCCGGGTTCATCTGTGGCTCAAGACTGTTTTGTTCGGCTTTTTCAGCACCCTGTTAGAGGTCCGCCCTATTCAAAAGTAGCGGTCCGCGCCTGACGCGGACCACTTATCTTTCGGCCATTTCTCCAGCTGTAGAATCAAAGGGATACTAAGTATATGATCCGCCGGGTGTTGCAGTGGAATTCGCGCGCGGTGCTGGCCTACGGCGCGCTCTTGATTGCCGCCATCGCCCTTGCGGATTGGCGGATTGAGATCAACGCGACGCTCGGCTTCCTCTACATCTTCCCGATGGTGCTGCTCGGAACGGTCTTCGGCTGGTGGCAGCTCATTTTGGCCGCCGCTTTTTGTACTTTCCTGTCCGACCGTCTGGACCCGTTCGCGACCGACATGGAATCCGCGCGCGACATCTTGATCTTTCTCACGGTCGCGATCACAGGACTGCTGTCGCTGAGCGTAACGAAGAGTTATCGCCGCGAGATGGAGAGCTTGGCTGCGCGGCGCGCGGCGGAGGAGCAATTGGAATTTCTGATCGAGAGCAGTCCGGCTGCGGTACTTACGATGACCGCTGAAGGAGAGATCCTCCTTGCTAACCCGGCTGCTCACCGGCTGCTCGGTCTTGCTGAAAATTCACTCCGAGGCAAACGGATCACCCGCTACGTTCCCGCTCTGGGATCGGTGCCCCCGGTGGACGAGACCTCGAAGATCTTTCGCACGGAGATGCAAACCCGCGGCCAAAAGGAGAGCGGAGAGATTTTCCTCGCTGACGTATTCTTCTCCACGTACCATACGCCGGCCGGGCCGCGCCTCGCGGCTCTCCTCGTTGACGCTTCGGAGCACCTGCGCGAGCGCGAGGAGGCCAGCCTGCAACAACTGCTCGCGGGCTCACGCATCCTGGTCGCCGCAGTCTCGCATGAGGTCAGAAACGTGTGCGGCGCCATCGGGATGATGCACGAGAACCTGGTCCGCAATGGATCTCTGAAGGGGAATCAGGATTTCGAGGCGCTGGGGTCTCTGGTCGAAACGCTGAGCAAGATCGCTTCGCTGGAACTAAAGCAAAGTGCCGGCGGAGCAGAACCGGGCAGCATCGATCTCAACGATGTCCTAGCCGATCTGCGAATCGTTCTCGAACCCTTTTGCGAGGAATCCGACATTCAGCTCCGCTGGAATATTCCGGAGCACTTGCCGCTCGTGCAGGCGGACCGTCCCAGTCTGTTGCAGGTGCTCCTGAATTTAACGAAGAATAGCCAGCGGGCGCTCGAATCCGTTCCGCGAAAGTTTATCGAAATCTCTGTGTTGCCCACCCCCAATGGAGTCTCCATTCGCTTCACCGACAATGGGCCGGGAATTCCAGCGGGCCGGAAACTTTTTCAACCTTTGCAAAAGGGCGCGGACGCCACGGGACTCGGACTCTACCTGTCGCGCGCCTTCATGCGCTCGTTCCGCGGCGATCTCCGGCATGATCCGTCCCATCCTGGATGTTCTTTCGTTCTGGAGTTGGCCACCGCAGCGGAGCTGACGGAACAGGATTCTTCACCGGTCGACGATGCCGCGCATACGACTCTTACTGCTTGACGACCACATTTTGTTTCGCGAAGGTTTGCGCCGGCTGCTCGTATCGGAACCGGACTTCGAAACTGTAGCGGAGTGCGGCACACCGGCGGAAGCGCTCGGTGTTCTCTCCAGGTCCGCCGTCGATATCGTCCTTCTGGATTTCGACCTGGAAGATGACACCGGGACCCGCTTCATAGCCTCCGCGGCGGCGGCCGGATATCAGGGAAAAATTCTCATGGTGACGGCGGGGATGAGTCCGCTGGATATTTCCGTTGCGCGCAAGCTCGGTATCTCCGGCATTTTCCTGAAGCACAACTCGCCGACCTCTCTGCTTGAAGCGATCCGCACCGTTGCCGGCGGGGGCGTCTGGATGGATCCGAAAGCGATGCCTGCGGGAGAGAGCCGTACCGCGAAGGCCCCCACCGTATTGCTCACGCCCAGAGAGCAAAAGGTTCTGCGAAGCGTCTTCGAAGGCCTCACCAATAAAGAGATGGCCTACCAGATCGGAGTTTCGCAAAGTTCCGTCAAGGCGACGCTGCAACAATTATTCGAGAAGATGGGAGTTCGAACCCGCGGCCAACTGGTTCGAATCGCCATCGAGCAGTCGCTCGAAAAAGTGCGGCGACCCTAACGGGCCGCGGCCAATTCTAAAGCTCTAGTTTACCCTGATAAACCATTTCCTTGAGCGTGAATTTAGCCTTCACCTCGAGCGGACCCAGTTTGGTCGTGAACGTAACTTGCTTATCGTCCGGAAAGATCGGATCGAGCCGCGGGAAATAGAACAGGGTTTCCGTCGCGTTTTTGAAGATCACTTTGGAAAGATAGATTGGATCGTTTTTCCGCTCGAGCTTGGTGTAATCCTTGAGCATTTCGGCGCGCTGTTCGCGATCCGTCGCGGTTTCGTCGTTATGCGTTCCCAACATCGGCAAATCCCCGACGAGGTTGATGACGTAGCTGGCCAAAGGATCATCGGTTGACTGGCTGTGAGAGGCGAGCCGGATCGGGAGGGCCTCCCAGCGGGCGACGACCTTGTACTGCTGCTTTTCGATACTGGTCCCGCCCGGACTGGCCGAGTTGGGGACCGTCGTACGGGTACGGCGCCCGTAGCCCCCGCTGCTGGCCTGTCTGCCCGCGTTTCCGGGACCCGCGTAGTAGTTCACCGTCGGCTCCTTCGCCCAGGGTGATTTCGTCAGCAGCTCGTGGATTTCGTCGGGGGTCCAATCCTCGGGCTTCTTTTCATTCCAGAATTCAGACGCGCCCCAAGCCGGTATGGATGCGAACCCTGCGGGAAATCCCAGAGTGACAAAGATGGCAGTGCGCCGATTCATGGCATCAGTTTCGACGATGGCCGGGAGGCCGGAGTTACCGCCGCCCACAAGAAGGTGACAAGATCCAGTCGCCTCCCGGCAGGAATTTGACGTCTTCTTCGTCCGATTGTATTGATCCGATTGGACTTGTCCCAAATCTGCGATGGTCCCCCGCTTGCCAGCACTTTTGTGGAGAGCCAGACTTGTCCACGCCCGCCATCGCCCTCACCGAAGCGCCCAAGTCCAATCCCGTAAAGCCGTCTGTTCGCCGTTTGGACTGGTCCATGCTCATCGGCATCGCCATCGTTCTAGTGGCGGTGATTGCGGGAATTATGAGCACGGGAGTTCGCCTCAACTATTTCTTTCAGCCGACCGGCGCGCTGATTGTACTGGGCGGGACCTTCGGAGTCACCTTCGTGACCACTCCGCGGCGCGCCCTGGTTCACTCCCTGCGCCGGGTGTTCGGGCTGACTCGGACGATCAACGTCCGCCGCGAAGTCCTCATTGAAGAGATTTTGAGGTATGTGAAAGCCGCCCGCTCGAGCGGACTTCTATCCATCGAGAGCTCCATCGATCAGGCCAGCGACCCGTTTCTGAAAGAGTGCCTCATGCTCACGATTGACGTCCGCGAACGCAGCGAACTTCAAGCTGTTCTGGATATCAAGATTCGGCTGCGGGAGAGGCAAGGCGAAGCCGACGCCAAGGCTCTGGAGGTGGCCGGAGGATTCGCGCCGACAATCGGCGTCATTGGCACAGTGGTCGGCCTGATCGACGTGCTGAGACAGTTCTCGGATCTCAACGCCGTCGCTTATGGCATCGGAACCGCGTTTGTCTCGACCGTCTACGGACTCGCTCTCGCGAATTTTGTTCTGTTGCCCGCCGGGCATCGGATTCGGGCCCACGTCGCCGAGAGATTCGAAATTCACGAGCTGATCGCCGAAGGCTCGCTGTGCCTCTTCGACCGGATTCATCCCGCGCTGGTGCGGGAACGGCTCAACGCCTTCCTCCGGGAATCGAAGTCGGAATGAAGCCCAAGTATTTCCAGGCCGAGGCCCCGCAGCGAGATCGCTGGATGATCAGCTATGTGGACGTGCTGACCATTTTGCTGATCTTCTTCATCGCGATTGCAGCCCACAGTTTCCCGGCGCTTCATGCTACTCCCACGCAGAAAAAGCCTTCCCAGCAAACCGCCGCTGAAACACCTCCACCTGACGCGAAGGATGACGCGGCGAGTAAAGCAATGGATCAGATCCAGCAGAAGCTCGCTCAGCAGGGCCTCCAGGTGCAACGAGAGCCGCGGGGACTGGTAATCAGCCTGCCTCAAGCCGTTCTGTTTGCGTCCGGCGACGACCAGGTGAACCGCCAGGCTCAGCCGATGATCGGCAAGATTGCGGAGGTGTTGCGGGATGTGCCCAATCAGGTAAACCTGATAGGACACGCCGACTCAGTGCCCATCCATAACCAGCGCTTCAAGAACAATTGGGAATTGTCCGCGGCCCGCAGTCTCCGGCTGCTGGAGCTGTTGAGCGGCAATTACGGCATCCCGGAATCGCGCTTGGCGGTGATAAGCGACGGCTCGTTCCGCCCGAAGGATTCCAACGATACTCCCGACGGCCGGGCGAACAACCGGCGGGTGGAGCTCGTGATCCTGAACGAATCCGGCGGCCGGTCGCACTAATCGCTACCGCGCCCGGATAAAACCTCCCCTTCCGGTTGGTCGCATCGCGCGATATCTCACACAACCACCGCCTCTGCGGACGAAAAGCAAACTGTGACTACGACTGGTACAGGCCGCGACGTGCGAAGGGCAATGACCTTCGGTAAGAAGCTCATGATCGCCTTCGTGCTAATGCTGGGCGCCACCCTGGTGATCAGCGTCGCGTCACTGATTGGAATCAACGGGCTTGGGTGCGGAACTCGAAACCACTGTCGACAAGACCACGCGCAAGGTTGAGATTGAGGGCCGAATCGTGGACCAGGCCGCGCAAATGCTGGGGCTTGAAAGAGGGCTCTTCATTCGCGTGGAGATGAAGGACCTGGCTAAGGCAGAGGAGTACCACAATCAGTTTGGCGAACTGTCCAGGCAACTCACCCGTGCCATTGCCGAGGTGCAGCCTCTTCTGGTCACGCCCCAGACGAAGCACAACCTGGAGATCATCGACTCTGACCTGGGGGCGTGGTTAGCGGCTCATCGGGATTTCTGGCGAGCGAGCCAGGCTCTGATTTCACGACTCGCGTTAGACATTCTCATCAAGCGGGGTCTCCCGCCTGGAAACGAGATCCAAGCGCTGGGCAACGAAGTCATTCAGCTCCAGGATGCGATCCTGGCTGAGTCTCTCGAAAACGGGCGATCGCGAGCGTCCCGCAACCGCTAGACCGTCTCCGGCGCGTTGGTTCTGTACCTTTCGATTTGGGGCGCATCTCTCTGGTGGTCCGGCGGGCGAATGCCGACCAGCAGAGAATGTCCGATCAGCAGTTTGCCGCCGCCGGTGATCTGCAGCAATTGCTCGGAAAGATCCAACAGAACTCCGAAGGTCTGACCGTCTCTTCCGAGGAACTGACCGGAGTCAGCCAGCAGATGGCCGGCGCCGCCGAAGAAACGGCAACGCAGGCCAATGTCGTCTCCGCGGCTAGCGAACAGGTTTCGAGGAACGTCGAAGTGGTCGCCACCAGCTCCGAAGAACTGATATCCTCCATCCGTGAAATCTCCAAGAGCTCCATGGAAGCCGCCCGTGTCGCCAGAAACGCCGTCGGCGTGGCGGAGCAAACCAATCAGCGCATCGGCAAACTCGGCGAATCGAGCATTGAGATTGGCAAAGTGATCAAAGTCATCACCTCCATCGCCGAGCAGACCAATCTTCTGGCCTGAATGCAACCATCGAAGCCGCCCGCGCCGGAGAAGCCGGTAAGGGATTCGCCGTTGTCGTCAACGAAGTGAAAGAACTGGCCAAGCAGACCGCGCAGGCGACCGAAGAAATCGGCCAGAAGATCGGCGCGATCCAGACGGACACCCAAGACGCCGTGCACGCCATCGCTGAAATCACGACGATCATTAACCAGGTAAGTGATATTTCTAACACCATCGCCTCCGCGGTGGAAGAACAAACCGTGACTACCACCGAGATCGGCCGCAACGTACAGGAAGCCGCGAAGGGTTCCGGCGAAATCGCCAATAACATCGCAGGCGTCGCAAACGCGGCCAAGAGTACCGCCGAAGGAGCGCAGAAGGTGCGGCGATCTTCAGAAGCCGTGAACGAAATGGCTGGCGCTCTCGGCCGCCTGGTGACGCAGAATCACGCCTGAGCCAGGGACGTATGTCTATATCTAAGACAATCCTGATAAGTCCCATTCATATCCTGGTTGGCCGCCGGCCCGGCACTTGCCGCTGACGGACCAGCTTCTTCGGACGCCGCCGGCCCTTCCATGTCCGAAATCGTCGGCCAGATGCAGACGCTCCGCGAGGCGATGACCAGCCTGGAGGCCCGGCGAGTCCAATTTGAGCACGATATGAACGAGCTGCGAGCCAAGTTGGCCGCCGGCGCGGAAACGGTCCCGCCGAGACCGTTCCGGCTCCGCCACTGTCGGTAGTCGTGAAACCCGACAGTGGCGGTGATTGCGGGAATGATGACCACGGGAGTTCGCCTCAACTATTTCTTTCAGCCGACTGGCGCGCTGATCGTACTGGCCGGCACCTTCGGGGTCACCTTTGTGACCCGGCGCGAAAGTCCTCATTGAGGAGATTCTAAGGTACGTGAAAGCCGCCCGCTCCAGTGGACTTCTATCCATCGAGAGCTCCATCGATCAGGCCAGCGACCCATTTCTGAAAGAGTGCCTGATGCTCACGATTGACATCCGCGAACGCAGCGAACTTCAGATATATAAAAATCGTCTACGCGAAACCCAGGGCGAAGCCGACGCCAAGGCTCTGGAGGTGGCCGGAGGATTCGCGCCGAAAATAGGCGTCATCCGCACGGTGGTCGGACTGACCGACTGCTGCGACAGTTCTCGGAACTGCGGTCGTCTCGACCGTCTACGGACTCGCTCTCGCGAATTTTGTTCTGTTGCCCGCCGGGCATCGGATTCGGGCCCACGTCGCCGAGAGATTCGAAATTCACGAGTTGATCGCCGAAGGCTCGTTGTGTCTCTTCGACCGGATTCATCCCGCGCTGGTGCGGGAACGGCTCCACGCTTTCCTCCGGGAATCGAAGTCGGAATGAAGCCCAAGTATTTCGGAGGCCGAGGCCCCGCAGCGGGATCGCTGGATGATCAGCTA
>JBEKBK010000148.1:0-16350 GCA_050015435.1 Bryobacteraceae bacterium | reverse complement strand
TCCGGAGGGATGCCTCACCATGTTACGAAGCTTTCAGGATACTTAACACATCGGTGGCCGCAAGTCCTGCCTCGTGGCGAAGCTGTTCTTTTCACAGCATCGTCGAGCGCCGCGGGGCAAGACAACGCAAACATCGAAGCGTTGTCAATGAGGACCGGTCAGGTCAAAGTTTTGCATCGCGGCGGATATTACGGCCGATACCTGCCCGGCGGCCACTTGGCGTACGTGCATCAAGGCGTACTGTTCGCGGCGGAATTCGACCCTGCGAAGTTGGAGGTGCGCGGCGCGGCCACACCAATTCTTGACGATGTGGCCGCAAACGGGACAGAAGGCGGAGGCCAGTTCGATTCTTCGGGTGCTCCATCGGGGCTCGGAACCCTTGTGTACCTTTCAGGCAAAGTGACAGCTCAAACCTGGCAAGTAGCCTGGCTCGACAGTTCCGCGAAGTTCCAGCCGCTCGTAACCGCGCCCGGCATATATCTTCGGCCGAACCTTTCACCGGATGGACGGAAACTGGCGTTCGATGATGGCTTCGATATCTACATTTATGATCTTGGGCAGGGACGCAACTACGCGGCTCACGTTTACTGGAAAGGCGAACGCGCCGGTCTGGACACCCGACGGCAAACACCTTATATTCCGGACGGTATCGCCCGGTTCCGTTCTTTTTCTCATTCGCAGCGATGGAGGGGGAGAACCACAGCGGCTGTTGGAGGGCCAGACGCTGAGCGCGTGGTCCGTCTCCCCGGACGGACGGCGACTATCCTATCAGGAACAAACTCCAGAAACGGGCTTCGATCTATGGACTCTTCCGTTGGATCTCAGCGATCCCGATCACCCGAAGGCGGGCACGCCGGAAGTGTTCGTGCGCACTCCGGCTGACGAGAATGTTCCGAGATTCTCTCCCGATGGGCGCTGGCTCGCTTACCGGTCAAACGAATCGGGGAGCAGCGAAATCTACGTGAGGCCGTTTCCAGCAGGAAGCGGAGGCAAATGGCAGGTTTCAATCGGCGGCGGGTTCTATCCACTGTGGTCGCGGAATGGGCGCGAGCTCTTCTACGAATCATTGGACCACCGAATCGTGGTCGTGGAATACAGTGTGAGCGGCAGTTCCTTCATACCCGGAAAGCCCCGGCCATGGTCGGACGTGCACCTCTTCTTTCCTGGCACGGTGAACCTGGATCTAGCGCCCGACGGCAAGCGCTTCGCGGTGCTCACCATGCCGGAAACGACGAACGGGGAGAGAGGCCAGGTTCACGTCACCATGCTGCTGAACCTTTTCGACGAGCTGCAGCGGAGGATACCAGTGGGAAAATGACACTCACGCCTGGAACCAGACTCGGCCCTTACGAGATCCTTGCGCCCGTTGGCGCGGGCGGGATGGGCGAGGTGTACAAGGCTCGCGACACGCGCCTGGATCGGATCGTCGCCGTCAAGGTTTCCAAGGAACAATTCAGTGAACGTTTCGAGCAGGAAGCCCGCGCAGTCGCGGCTTTGAACCATCCTCACATCTGCCAGCTTTACGACGTCGGGCCGAATTATCTGGTGATGGAGTTCGTCGAGGGCGCGCCGCTGAAAGGACCTCTGCCGATCGAAAAGACCGTCGAATGTGCGGTGCAGATTCTAGATGCTCTGGATGCCGCGCATCAGAAAGGCATCACGCATCGTGATCTGAAGCCAGCCAATATTCTGGTGACGAAACAAGGGATCAAGCTGCTCGATTTCGGATTGGCGAAGCAGGCGGTTCGCCTGGGCGAGAATGACTCCACTAAGGCGCTCACGGACCCGGGGCAGATCGTGGGCACGTTGCAGTACATGTCTCCGGAGCAGTTGCAGGGCAAGGAAATCGATGCGCGCAGCGATCTGTTCAGCTTCGGTTGCGTGTTGTATGAACTACTCACTGGGAAGCGGGCGTTCGATGGAACCAGCGCGGCGAGCGTGATCGCGGCGATTCTGGAGCGGGAGCCTGCGCCTTTGGAAGTGGCTCGACCGCTCGACCGGGTGGTGAGACGATCTCTGGCGAAAGATCCTGACCAGCGGTTTCAGACAGCGCGTGATCTTAAAGCAGCGCTTTCGTGGGCAATGGAGCATCAGCCACAGATCAGCACCGCTCCCTCACGGTGGCGGCTCGGTTTGGCTGCGGCGGCCCTGCTCGCGATTGTCGGGGTCGCGGCAACATGGATAGCGTTGCGCGCGACGCGGCCTGAGGATCTTCCTTTGACACGGCTGAGCGTGGACCTGGGGCCGGACGCAATGGCGGGCGTAAATCTCACCGTTGCCATCTCACCCGACGGCCGTCGGCTGGTCTTTCCGGCGCGCGGTCCCAATGGCAAACAGCAGCTTGCCACCCGGCTGCTGGACCAAGCCCAAGCCATTCTGCTACCCGGCACGGACAACGGCCGGGATCCGTTCTTCTCTCCCGACAGCCAAGGAGTCGGGTTCTTCGCGGATGGAAAGCTCAAGAAAATCTCCGTTCAAGGCGGAGCGCCGGTGATTCTATGCGATGTCCCGTTTGATTATGGCGCCAGTTGGGGGGAAGACGGAACGATTGTCGCGGCGCTGAGCCGGGCAACCGGCCTTTCCCAGGTGCCCGCCGCCGGGGGGAAGCCACAGCAGTTGACCAGATTGGATAAAGGCGAGTTCTCCCACCGCTGGCCGCAGATTCTGCCGGGAGGCCAGGCCGTTCTCTTCACAACCTCTCCCACTTTATTCGGAATGGAGAGCGCCAGCGTCAAAGTTATGTCGTTAAGGAGCGGCGTGATCAAGACGCTGGTAGCCGAGGGATACTTCGGCCGGTACGTGCCGGCGAACGGAGCCCTCGGGTACCTGCTCTACCTTCATCAAGGCGTGCTGTTTGGGGTGGCCTTCGACTCCATCCGGTTGGAGCTTCAAGGCACACCCGTACCGTTCTTGGAAGATGTGCCTTCAAGCCCGACTCAGGGCGGAGGCCAGTTTGATTTTTCCGAGGCGCCCTCCGGACACGGAACTTTGGTGTACTTGGCAGGCTTAGGGGCGGCGTCTCAGACCTGGCCGGTGGTGTGGCTCGACAGTTCCGGGAAGATGCAGCCTCTGATAGCCGCCCCAGGTGCGTATAGCACTCCCCGGTTTTCGCCGGACGGGCGGCGGCTGGCGCTAACGTTGAGTACCAGCAGCGGAACCGACATCTACGTCTACCAGCTGGGGCGGGAGACGATGACGCGGCTCACCTTCGGGGGGCACGCGGCGGGCCCGGTCTGGAGCCCCGATGGGAAGCACATAGCCTTCCAGTCGCCTGCGAGCGGTTCCGGGATGGGGTGGGTCCCCAGCGACGGCTCCGGCGAAGCGCAACAGATCCTCGCGGCTCATAACAACCAAAGTGCCGCCACTCCGTGGTCCTTCGCGTCCGACAGCCGCCGCCTGGCGTACTTCGAGCGCAATCCCGCGACCGACAATGACATTTGGACGGTAACTCTGGACACGAGCGATCCCGACCACCCCAAGCCGGGAAAGCCAGAGTTGCTTCTTGGAACGCCATCGGGTGAGCTTATTCCGATGTTCTCGCCCGACGGACGATGGATTGCGTATCGGTCCAACGAATCGGGACCGATCGAGATCTACGTGCGGCCTTTCCCAGCCGCGCGGGGCGGCAAGTGGCAGATCTCGACCGGAGGCGGGCTTTACCCAATCTGGTCCAACAACGGCCGGGAGCTGTTCTACGAGACGGCAGACAACCGCATTATGGTGGTCGATTACAAAGCGGATGGCGATTCGTTCGCGCCGGGCAAGCCGCGGCTCTGGTCCGAGAAGCAGATCTTTTATCCAGGCAGTTTGAACCTGGCGCTCGCGCCGGATGGCAAGCGTTTCGCAGTGACCGATATGCCCGAAGCCACCGGACCTGAAAAAGGTTCGGCCCACGTCACTTTCCTCCTGAATTTCTTCGACGAATTGCGGCGGCGCGTGCCACTGAGCAAATGATTATATATGCTACATAGAGAGGTCCTAAGATGACACCTCGGTTTCTCGCTGCGATCAGCGTTCTTGCTTGCGCCGTTGTCTTTGCGCAAACTCCCGCACGTACTCCCGACGGCCAACCTGACCTACAGGGCATCTGGACGAACATCACCATCACGCCCATGGAGCGGCCGGCCCAATTCGCCGGCAAAGAGTTCCTGACTCCGCAGGAAGTGGCCGATTACGAAAAGAATTTCATCACCCGCCGCGATGCGACGGCGAGCGTGGACGTCAACGGTCCATTCAGGCAAACCTGGTGGGACTCGGGAACAAAGGTAGTCAAGACCCGGCGTACATCGCTTGTGATCGATCCGCCGGATGGGAAGATTCCCGCGCTGACGCCGGAAGCGCAAAAAGCGGCGGAGGAACTCAGGGCCAGGATGCGCCGTCCCCCGCTGAGTCCCGCGGACCGGCCCCTCAATGAGCGCTGCATTATATGGCCAACAGATGGTCCGCCGATGGTGTCGAGCAACTACAACAACAATTACCGCATCGTGCAGACGCCAGGCTACGTGGCCATTTACATCGAGATGGTGCATGACGTTCGAATCATCCCGCTGGATGGGCGTCCGCACCTACCGTCGAACATCCGCAACTGGATGGGGGATTCGCGGGGACATTGGGAGGGCGAGACCCTGGTGGTCGATACCACCAATTTCACGGATAAGACCAGCTTCCACGGGTCCGATAAGAATCTGCATGTGATTGAGCGCTTTACGCGCACGGCTCCGGACACACTGCTATATCAGTTCACCATCGACGATCCGACGGCGTTCACGGGGAAATGGACCGGCGAGGTTCCATGGTCGCCGGCGCCCGGCCCAATCTACGAGTACGCGTGCCACGAAGGGAATTACGAAAGCATGGGCCCGATGCTCAAGAACGCTCGCGCGGACGAGGAAGCGGCCGCGAAGTCGTCGAAGTAAAGCGGTGCTCGAAGTGAGGGTAACCCCCGATTCCCGTTCGCGGCTCGCTTGAGAGATAATGGACGGGATTGGCCTATGCCGATGTACCGTATTTATAATCTAAAAAGTCATCTTCGCGAGCACTTCCGCTTCGCCCCTCATGTGAGCGGGACGGCGAGCATCAAGCCGCGGGATTACGGGCCTGGAGATACAGTCGAGGCCCCATCACCTTACGCCGCATTCTTCGCCCTACGTGACGCCGGGAACCCGCTTCAGGTGGGCGACCTGCTCGAGGCGGAAGACGGATCTTTGCGTATCTTCAAATATGTGGGATTTGAAGAGGCGCGATGGATGTTGCCCGAATCACCCTCGCCGGTTGAGTCGCCGGAGGGAATCCCCCAGGCTTCGCAGCTGTGAGGGCGATAACATGGAATCGGCAATGAGTGGTTGCAACGGCGATGGGACCCGCATTAATTCCTTCGCCTTAGTTTCCTATCTTCCCGACCCATTAGCCGGCTTCCTGGACCGTCTTCGGTCCGATCTGGTCCGCGAATGTCACGCCAAGGCTCACGTCACGATTCTGCCGCCGCGCCCGATCTCCGGCCCGGTCGAATCAGCCTGGGATCAACTCAGGACCGGGCTTCAAGACTTCCAGCCCTTCCGCGTCGAGCTGAAAAGTATTGAGATTTTTCCGGTCACGCAGGTGATCTATGTGTCGTTGGGGCAGGGTCTTTCCGAACTGGAACGGATGCACTCTGCTACGAACATCGGACAACTCGAGTTTCAGGAGCCCTTTCCGTACCATCCGCACATTACCGTCGCTCACGAGATCGAGCCGGACTTTGTGGCGATTGCGGCGGAAATCGCGAGGAGCCGTTGGCGTGAGTACGCGGATACCCGTTCTTTTACGGTCGACCGGCTTACCTTTGTGCAGAACAGTCTGGAGAATCGCTGGCTGGATCTGTCGGGGTGTGCGTTGTCCAGCCACGTGACGACCTAAGACCGCTTGCTCACGCGCGCGGTGGGTTCATGAAGCGTCGAATAACCCAATTTGGTCTTTAGTCCGCTCCGGCGCCTTCCGGGCCTGCCGGCGCAAGGGACTTCCCACCACGCTCAGCACCTGAACCTCCGCCAGCGCGGCCCTGGGGACGAAGATTTTCTGGTTCTGAAAGCTCGGGTCGGGCGGGACAATGCTGAAGCCAGCCGGCTCCAGCAGCATTAAGTTGTTTGAAACGACGCCTTCGATGGAATCGTGATCGCGAAATAGAAGACGCAGCCAGAGCCCTTGGGATTTTGGCCGGGTGGCAAACGCCCGATGCTGGCGCCAGCGTTCGCCGTCTGAGAAATCTCTCACAAAACAAACGGCTTTGATCTCCGCGTAGGGTACATTGGCGACCGTTCCTTCGGGGGTCAATAGTTCCAACCCTTCCGCCCCGAATCCTCCCGGAGCCTGGACGAATCCCGCCAACGTTTCGCGGTCGAAGCGGGCCACGAGGACCTTTTTGTTGGTGCTGGACCCCATTATCCTTTCAAACAATTTCGCATGTATTGTATCATTAGCAGAATGAAGGCGATAGACGCCGCGCAGTGCCCGCTTCCCGGCCCCGTTCGGTCATTTCTAGACTTCTGCCGGGTGGAAAAGGGGCTGGCGGCCAACTCGCTGCGTTCGTATGAAATTGATCTGCAAAGACTTAACTCCTGGTGCGAGGGTTCGGTGACGAAAGCCACGCCGGCAGACCTGGCCCGCTATGTCGAGTCTTTGTATAGCGCGGGATTGTCGGCCCGGTCGATCGCCCGTCATATGACGACCCTGCGCAATTTTTACAGCTTTCTGGTTCGAGAAGACGAGATCGGCCGGGATCCCAGCGAGTTTTTGACGCCGCCGCGACAGTGGTCCACGTTGCCCAAGTACCTGAATCGAGAAGAGATTGAACGTCTGCTGGAAGCGCCGCCGCAGGACCAGCCCCTGGGGCTCCGGGATCGCGCAATGTTCCAGATGCTGTATGCTACGGGATTGCGGGTGACCGAGCTTTGCCGTCTGGAAATGGCTGCAGTGGAACGCGGGATGGGCGTGCTGCGAGTGACCGGCAAAGGCAACAAGCAACGTATCGTGCCGTTCGGCGAACCGGCTCGCGAAGCCATGGAACGCTATCTCGAGTCTGGCCGGCCGCGGCTGCTCAAGGGCCGCGGGAGCAAGTTCTTGTTTGTAACCGGGCGCGGCTCCTCCATGACGCGGCAGACATTCTGGAGACTGCTGGGCCGGTACGGCCGGCAGGTGGGTATTTTTCGAAATCTTACGCCGCACGTGGTCCGGCATAGTTTTGCGACGCATCTGGTAGAGGGCGGGGCTGACCTCCGCAGCGTGCAAATCATGCTGGGACACGCGGATATATCCACGACGCAAGTCTACACTCACGTGGCGCGCCGCCGGTTGCGTGAAGTTGTCGACCAACACCACCCGCGCGCGTGATTTTGGAGGGCGCCGGCCGGGGGAAGACTGAGGACGGGTTCGAATGAGTGATTACATGTTCATGCTCGAGAGCCACCTGAGCTCGGAGCAATTCCGGGTGGTGGGGGAGTTGCAGGCCATCGCCGGCCAGGCCGGCGTCAACCTATTCCTGACCGGCGGCGCGATGCGGGACATGCTGGGCGGCTTTCCCGTGCGCGATCTCGATTTCACCGTGGAAGGCAGCACGGCGAAGCTGGCCAAAGTGGCGGCGCAGAAGCCGGGGGTCACGATCGTATCGACGGACGATCTTCGCAAGTCGGTCGTAATTCAATTTCCCGGGAATGTTACGATCGAGCTCGCCATGGCTCGGCAGGAACGTTATCCCAAGCCCGGTGGACGTCCGCAAGTCACGCCGGCGATGATCCATGAAGATCTGCGCAATCGCGATTTCACGGTCAATGCGATCGCGCTTTCCCTCAACAAAGCGTCGCTCGGCCTGCCCATCGATCCTACGAACGGCGTAGGAGACATCGAGCGCAAGGAATTGCGCGCGATTCACAATTACTCCTTTTACGACGATCCTTCCCGCATGCTGCGCCTGATCCGGTTCAGAGTGCGGTTGGGATACGTGATCGACGAACGTACCCGTCTGCAATACGAGAACGCTCGCGAGGCGGAGATGCTCACGCGGATCAGCCCGGAAGCGCTCGGAACGGAATTGCGCCACATGGCTGCGGATGCGAGTATCGGCGACCTGATCAAGGCGCTGGAGGAGGAAAAACTGATTGAGCTGTATTCGCCCGCGCTGACCGGACCCAAGTTGAACCTGCCGAATTTCGTCAAGCTTCAGAAAGCGCGGCAACTGGTGCCGTTCGGAGTAGACCTGCACCTGAACAGCCTCCCGTTGTTCCTCAGTGTCCTCATGGAGAAGCTGAGCGCGAAGGAGCGGACTGAACTCGCGAGGACGGCCGGGCTGGAAAAAAGCGAAATCACCGCCTGGCAGAAGCTGGAGCCGGCGGCGAAGAAGCTGGAGCGCGAACTCAAGAGCGCGAAACTCCAAAAGCCCTCACAGCTTTATCAATTATTGGTGAAGTCTCCGGGCGAGCTGGTTCTCTATCTGCTGGTCTATTCGAATGAACGGTTGGCCCAAGACCGCATCCGGAACTACTTCCAGAAGCACTTGCCGGCTTCGCTGGAAGTCACGGATGAGATGGTTGCGGCCACCGGCGTGACACCGGGCACTCCTAAATTTCAGCGCGCCAAGGAAGAGATGATTGTCACGCGGTTGAATGCTCGTCCGAAGAAGGTTGAACCCGTGCCGGAGCCGCCTCCTCCGCCTCCGATGTCGAGTTTTGCGCGAGGCCCGGGGATTCGGCAACCACGGTAGTATTCTGGGTGGGAAGTGTTTCGCGGACATCGTCGCAAAGTTCGAATTCTCTTCTCCCTCGCCGACGTCCTGCTCGTCACCCTGGCGTTCCAGCTCGCGTATGCGATGCGCGTCCATTTCCCGGGACTGGAGCATGTCTTCTTCCTGACGCCTCCAACGCGGGGACTGCTGCTGGCATTCAGCCTGATGGTCTGGATCGGTCTTGGATATTGGTGGGAGATTTACGACCGCATCGATACCGCGCACCCGCGAGTGATCCTGCGGGACGCGTTCCGCCAGTGCCTGGTGGGCGCGGCTTCATTGATCCTGTTCGAATATCTTCAGCGCATGGACCTCAGCCGTTCTTTTGTAGCGCTGTTTGCCGTATCGGCCTGGGTTCTCTTGTGCTTGTTCCGGCTGAACGGCGGCCGGGTGCTTCGCATGGCGCGCCGGGAGTTCGGATCGGCGCATTATGTTATGGTGGTCGGGCTGGGCGAACCAGCCAGGAGACTCGGCCAGCAACTTGAGGACGCGCGGGCCTACGGCGTGCGGCTCACCGGATTTTTTTCGGACACCCCAGGACCCGTGCCGGTGCGTGAGACCGAACTATCCGCAAAATATCCGGTGTATTCGCTGGGGGAATTACCGGAACTGCTGCGGCGGCACGTGATCGATGAAGTGATTTTCGCGGTGGACAGCCGTCGCCTAGCGGAGCTCGAAGAAGTCTTGTTGTTATGTGATGAAGAGGGCGTGCGCACGCGAGTGTCGGTGGACTTTTTTCCACATGTCAACAGCCAGGTTTATCTGGATCGCCTGGGGTCTTCGCCTCTCTTGACGTTTTCGGCGACGCCCCATGATGAGATCCGGCTACTGGTGAAGCGCGTGACCGATATTGTCCTGGCGGGGGCCGCATTGCTGTTTCTTTTTCCAGTGATGCTGGTGGTGGTGTTGCTGATCCGGCTGACCTCGCCCGGTCCCGCCATTTTCCGCCAGGTGCGCTGCGGTCTGAATGGCCGCCGGTTCGTGTTCTACAAATTTCGTTCGATGTGCGAAAACGCGCACCAGATGCGCGCTTCGCTCGAACATTTGAGCGAGCGCGAGACCGCGCTCAAGATCCCGAATGACCCGCGTTTGACGGCGCTGGGCCGGTGGCTGCGCAAATTTTCGGTAGACGAGTGGCCCCAACTGTGGAACGTGCTCAAGGGCGACATGTCGCTGGTCGGTCCGCGTCCTGCTGTTCCGGAGGAAGTGGAACAATATAAGCGGTGGCAGCGAAGAAGGCTGCGCATGCGCCCCGGCCTAACCTGTCTGTGGGCCGTGAACGGGCGCGACGCTGTGGATTTCGAGAAGTGGATGAAGCTGGACATGGAATACATCGATAGCTGGTCGTTAGCCCTGGATTGGAAGATTATTTTCCGCACCATTCCCCAGGTGCTGAGCGGAAGAGGCGCTCACTAAGCACACCTATGCAACTGGTTCCGAGCCATGATGACGTGGTCGCGTTGCTCCGTCGCACCGGCGGCCTGCGTGACGGGCATTTCGAATATACGAATGGCATGCATGCCAACGAATATCTGCAAGTGGCGCTGACCATGCGCTACTACGAGGCGGCGAAGATTTTGAGCGTCGGGCTGAGTCGCAAGCTTCGCGCGAACTCCGAAATCCGGGCGATGATTCCAGAGCTCTCGATTGTCGCGCCGGCCACGGGCGGCCTTCCAGTGGCCTACGGAGTTTGCGAAGCGCTGCGAGCGCATCAAGTTTACTGGGCGGAGCGTGAGAACGCGAACGAGCCGCAGCGTTTCCGGCAGTATCTGGAACTGAAGCCCGGCGAAAAAGTGCTGCTGGTGGACGACATTCTGCGCACGGGAAAGAATCTGGCGGAGCTGAAGGCGCTGGTGGAATCACATGGGGGGGAAGTGGTCGGGCTTGCAGTACTGATTTATCAACCCAATCCGATGGCACTCAAGTTCGATCCGCTGCCGGTTTATTATCTCGCCGAGCTGGACGCTGCCTATTACAAGAATGCCGCGTCGTGCGATCTATGCATGCGAGGGGTACCCGTCGATAAAGTGCTCGTGTAACCTCGTCGTGTACACTTGTGACGCATGGACCGGCGCACATTCTTGCTTACTCCGTTGGCCTTGCTTGCGGCGGACCGCAAACCGAGTGTGCTGCTGCTCGCCAGCGGTTGGCGTGCGCAAGCCACTCCCTGGGCCGGCGATCCGGATTTGGTCGCGCCCAATCTTGAGAAACTCGGCCGTCAGGGTGTGGTGTTCGAACGGGCATACTCATGCTATCCGCGCTCGAATCCGGCGCGCGCGGCGCTGGTCACGGGGCGCTTTCCACACACGACCGGCGTGATTGGCGAGCATGATCGTCTGCCCGCCGGCGAAGTCACTCTCGACGCGGCATTGAAGTCCGAAGGTTATGCCGTCGGCCGCTTGCCTGCGGACACCGTTGCAGATTTTCTGGGCAGTCATAAGAATGGTCCTTTTTTCCTGACGGTGCCTTTGGAATCTCCAACGACATCGCACCCGCTGGATCCCGCACAGCTGCATCCGCGCGAGAACATCCCTTCGAGCGACGAGCTGGATGCGAGGAAAGAGCTGGCCCTTCGCTACGGCGACTACATTGCACTCGACAGTTCCGCGGGTCAGGTGATGGCGTCCCTCGATGCGCTAGGGCTCGCTGGCAATACTATCGTGGTGTTTACATCGGATCACGGCGAGCAGATGGGTTCGCAGGGACTGGACGGCGATGACGTCGCCTTCGAGGAATCGGTACGGATCCCGCTTGCGATACGCCATCCGGATGTGCTTCCGGGTGGAACGAAGAGCGAACTGCTGGTCAGCCAGGTGGATCTGATGCCGACGCTGCTGGCCTGGTGCGGAGTGCCCGCGCCTGACGGAATTCAGGGTCACGATCTTTCAGGGCCAATTTCCGGGCGTGGCGAGCGGCCGGAGTCGGTCTACGCGGAAGGCAAGATCGGGGATAAAGACGAATGGAGAATGCTCGTCCTCGGGTCCGACAAGCTGGTGGTCAATTCACAAACGGAAATAACTCACCTGTATAATCTGGCCGCAGATCCTTACGAGATGACCAATCTGGCGCACGAACCCTCGGAGCGGCTCAAGCGGGATGTGCTGCTGGCAGCGCTACGGGCGTCAGAACGCAGACTCGCCGATTTCAAGAGGCGATAACTCATCGCGGCGGAGGAACGTGGCTTGGCGAACCACTTCGGCGACTTCGATTTTATAGTATTCGTACCATTTCGAGCGCCCCGCTTGCTGAGCGATCAGATGCCGCGTATGATTGCGCCAGGCCGCCAGGGTCTCCTGGTCCTGCCACCAGATCACCGAAATCCGTTCGCCGTCGTCCGCTCTGAAGGACTTGAAATCGATGAAGCCGGGCATGTGTTGGGCCGTGGAGAGCATTTCCGCAGCCATCTGGCTATAATCGTCGCCCGCGATGGCGGTGAGGCGGGATCGGAATAATACGACTACCATGATTGATTCTTTCACATTCGTGCACAACGATTACACTGAAAGCGTCTGCGAACGACTGATGAGCGATCCCTACGATCTACAACGTTTCCTGGACGCCCAGAGCCCGGTGTTTGAGCAGGCGTGTTCAGAGCTGCGGGCAGGCCGTAAGGAGTCGCACTGGATGTGGTTCGTGTTCCCACAGCTTAGGGGCCTGGGTTATAGTTCGATGGCCCACAAGTACGGCATTTCTTCGCTCGCAGAAGCCGAGGCTTACCTCCAGCATTCCATCCTTGGGCCGAGATTGAGGGAGTGCACCCGGCTGGTCAATCTTGTGGAAGGACGCTCCATTGAGCAGATTTTCGGCTCTCCAGACGACCTTAAGTTTCGATCGTGTATGACGCTGTTCGCTCGCGTGGCGTCTGACAACGATGTTTTTGTAAGCGCCTTGAAGAAGTATTTCGACGGCCGGCCCGATTCTCGGACGGTTGAAAAACTGCTAGACGGGCACGCCCGCCATCCTGGCGATGGCTAGCGCGTTCGCCTCTTGTGTGATTCCCGGCTTCAGCCGGTAATCGAAATCCATTGGGTCGCGTTCGTCTCTGGACCCCATGTGAACGTTGACTCCACACATTCCCTCCGTGCTTGCGATCTCGGTGAGCGCGAGGTCATGGGTGGACAATGCTCCAATCGCACCTCGATTGACCAGAGTGCGTACAACCGATTCCGCCGCGATGCGCCGGTCGCGCGAATTCGTGCCGCTGAAAATCTCGTCCACGAGGAATAACACGGGCCTGTCTTGTGCCGCTGACTCAATTGCTTGACGCAACCGGTCTACTTCCGCCATGAACTTCGACTTCCCATTCAACAACGAGTCGACGAGTGACATGGAGGCAACAATTGACAATCCGGACAGCCGAAGAGCATGTGCCCGCACGGGCGCGCCCGCGAACGCGAGCACCGCATTCAACCCAATTGCGCGCAAAAAAGTACTCTTCCCGGACATATTCGATCCGCTGATCACGTAGAACGGGGACGCCCGGCTCAACTCGATATCGTTTACGACACACGAACCATGCGCCAGTAAAGGGTGACCGAGCGCGTGCGCTTCGAAGTGAGTTTCATCGGTCGAAAACTCCGGAAACGTATTATCCGGATTCTCGTAGCTGTATGCCCCCAGCGCATTCAGGGCCTCGAACTCCGCCCATGCTCGCAGCCAAACTTTGAGCGCTTCGCCATGCTTACGTCGCCAATGCTCGATCGCCATGCACAATTGCGTACCGGCCAAGAGCACGCGGGATGGACCATAGAACCAATCCTTATCACGTTGAGCGAGTGCATTGAGTAACCGTTGCAGCTTGCGCATGGACCGAGCGCCCTCGCGGACGTGTTCGGCGAGCTGCCGCAGCTTGTCTGATCGAAACGGCTCTTCCGCCAACAGACGGAGACCCTCCTCCAACACGGCTGTTTCACTAGCGACCGGGCGCAGCGAGCCGAGCAGCCGATTTATCCGATTGCGGAAGAAGAGGCCGACCGCCGTGTGAAATGCGACCAGGGGAAGTATCCAGATGGCGACGCTGATCCATGGAACTATGCCATCAAAGCCTGCAAGAACGATCCCGGCGAGGAGTCCCGACGTAATCGCGGCGATCACGGGTAAAGGGCGGGCGAACGGGAGCTTCGGGGAATTCAGCCATTCATCGAAGGTGTCCTGCCGTGATTCGAGGAACTCCGCGACACCAAGCGTCGCGAGTTTTTCACGCAGATCCGTTCGTTCCCGAAGTTCACGGACAGCCTCTTGCCTTAGACGAGACTCCTCAAGGTGCGGAGCTTCAAGCAGGTATTCGGCCAGTCCGCGCTGGCCAATCGAGGTTCGGGCTATGCAGAGCAACTCGAAAAGAGACCCCTCGCCGAAGACGTGCAAGTCTCGCGCATAGACGTGGCCGGGATCGCTGAATTCTTCGCCCGCAACTCCACCGCCGGCCCAGTTTCCTTTGACGCGCTGCACGGCACGGTCATAAAACTTGTTCAGCCGCCACATCCGCGAGCTGGATTGACGATTTCGTTGGAGACGCCGCGCGGAGGCAGCCACAACCGGAATCGGAAGCGCCGGCCACACAAAAGAAATTTGGTTCCGAATGGCGTACAGGCCGAGGGCCAGAACCAAACCAAGCGCAATCGCAAGAATGCCCGCGGACAAAGCGTGCGGCAATCGAAGCTGGGCTATGCCTGCTTGTAGCTCACGCAATCTGTTTTCGTACTGGATGAGTACGTCGTGAACCGTCACGTCTCATAATACGATCTTGCCTGCCCTTTCCTAAGTACCAGCCATACCCCCAAAAGTGCCTAACTTATTTAAGGAGTTCCCTCCATTGTTGGTTTCTGTCCGCCTCCTTACACTGGCATCAGACACCAGCGTCCCAATGTTTAATAGATTGCTTACCGTCCGCTACTTGAGCGGATCTGCCGTCCTCGGCGCGTCAATGATTGGGCTCGTATTTTGCGCCTTACCCGCCCACGCAACCATTGTGTGGAATGGCTCCTTTGAAGATGTTGGCACTGCCACTTCCAGTTTCTCCATCAGTAACCCGACTATATTGCCGGGCTGGTCTGCAACCCCCGCCGGCAATCAGGTTCTGGATTGCCTGGTGTTCTCGGGGGCCACGTCACCCCTGTGTAGCGGCAACGTCCATGGATGGACGCTGGCGTTTTGGGTTGACCCAGGGCCGAGCCCGGATGGGGGAAATTATGTGGCGGTGGATGGCGATCAGAACTACAGTACGCCGTTAACGCAAACGCTCACGGGATTGGTCCCGGGAACGGTGTACGATGTAACGTTTTATCAGGCGGCCGCGCAGCAGCAGGGCTTTAACGGCGCTACCACGGATCAATGGGAAGTCGAACTGGGCGGCGACAGTCAGTTCTCCACGATCATGGACGATGCCAACCACGGCGCGGTTGGCTGGATGAGTCAATCAATGACGTTCACCGCACAGCTTTCGAGCGAACTTCTCAGTTTCATCGCGGTAGGCACCCCCAATGGCGAACCGCCTTTTGCCCTCCTGGACGGTGTCTCCGTAACGGCCGACGCCCCGGAGCCAGGCACGAGCGCGCTGATAGGGATCGGTCTGTTGAGCATTCCTATCGTCCACAAACTGCTAAAGAAGCGCGGTAACCGCTCCGGGGGATGATGCAACCATTTGTTCCTCTCTTACTGGATGTACTGCGGCTGTGTGTCTGGCTAGTTCTGCTCCTGATCATTTTTGTGCCGTTGGAGAGGCGCTGGACCCTGCATCGACAGAAGTTTTTGCGCAAAGCGTTTGGAACGGATTTGGTCTATTATTTCGTGGGCGGTCTGGTTCCGAAGCTGCTCCTTATCGCGCCGATGACCCTGATTGCCGCCGGACTCCATCACATTTGGGCCGGTGGATTGTACTCCTGGGCAGCGGCAATGCCGTTGTTGATTCGCCTTCCGGCGGCGCTGGTGGTGGGAGAAACAGGCTCGTATTGGGGCCATCGCTGGTCCCATGAGATCCCCTGGCTATGGCGCTTCCACGCCCTCCACCACAGCGCGGAAGAAATCGACTGGCTGGTAAACTCCCGCGCGCATCCGGTGGACCTGGTCTTCACGCGGCTCTGTGCATTGGTTCCGATGTATATGCTTGGTCTAGCGCAGCCGATGGGAAACAGGGTGGACTTGGTCCCCATCCTGGTCACCGTCGCCGGTACCCTTTGGGGTTTCTTCATCCACGCCAATGTGAGCTGGCGTTTCGGTTGGCTTGAATGGCTGGTCTCCTCGCCCGCCTTCCATCATTGGCACCACACCAACGACGGGCCGGAGCGTATCAATAAGAACTACGCTTCAATGCTGCCCTGTTTAGACAAATGTTTCGGCACATTCTACTTGCCGAAGCAGGCGTGGCCGGTGAAATATGGAATCGACACGCCGATACACTCCGGGCTGGCACAGCAACTCCTGAATCCGTTGAAGCAGTGAGATTAAGAAGGCATACTTAACCGTGAATAAACGCGTATAAACGCTAGCCAAAAATATTTGAAATTTTGACTCCACCGGCCGTCTGACCGATGATCTTGTTGTCCAGACTTGATCCAGGGAGGACAGCCGATGGAGACGTTCACAAAGCTGTTTGGCAGCCT